>JAFGKR010000305.1 GCA_016928515.1 Bacteroidota bacterium
AGTATCAGTACAAGGACATCGAAAATGATGAGCAGGTGTTTCCGAGTCATGACGCATCTCATGGCTGTGATCCCGGGAAGCATTGCCTCTCCCCAAGGAAAGATCCTGTACCGCAGGGGTGCACACAATAATATCCGATTATCCCATACAAAAATCAACGGGCGGCCGTGCGACCGCCCGTTTCTCTCTCTTGCTGCGTTGACAGCCCGTGCTTAGCGGGTCTTCATGATTTTCAGTGTCTGTACAAGTCCGTTAGGTGTCAAGAGTCGACAGAAGTACAGTCCTGCAGGGAGACGATCCGCCGTGAAGCGCACCGTATGCGTTCCTTTCGCGGCAAATCCCTGGTGCAGGGTTGCCACCTCGCGTCCGACCATGTCGTAGACCTTCAGTGTGACCGGTGCCGCTTGCTCGAGAGAGAAGGTGACAGCTGTTTCACCGGTAAACGGATTGGGACTGTTGGACTGGATTTTCGCATCCGACTGCTTCACCAGCGGTGGCGGGATGACGGAAGAGCATAGAGCCTGCACGCGTCCGGGGAGCGTGCCCGGAACAAGCTGCGAATTCAGAACAGAGACGACATACTGCATGACCAGTTCGAATTCGGAAACCGCGCGAGGTCCGCTCGGGTCGCCATCGTCGAGAATGGTGATGCTGCCGGTGGGAATCCCCAGCATTTCGAGGTATTTGAGCACGAGATAATTCGTCGCGACGACGTAGGTTTCCTCGGGATCGATCGGGCTACCCTGGTACAGCATGGCTTTGACCCGCTGTCCGACTGGAGCATGTGGATTGTAGAAATACTGGAAGTCACTTGAGGTCTGAAGGAACATCTCGTCGTCGACGTCGATTTCCGCGAGCGTGGCTTCGAGACCCAACTTCAGCGACGCACCGTCCATCTGGATGATGACAACGGCGTAGCCGAAGGGATTCGAACCGGGGCCTCCGCTCTCCTGCTCATATGCTCCGTATCCGATCATGCGGTATAGATCCTGTGCCAAAACCATCCCCGGATACAGCGGTTGTGCCGTGGATCCGCCCGGTTCGAGACCGATCTGCACACCCGGGATGCTCTGAAATGCATCGGCGACGAGGTTGCCGACATGCGTATCATGACGGCCGGGTTTGGTCAGGTCGACTTCCTCCTCTGTGAAGAATCCTGTACTGAACCCTACCGGCTGCGTGAACACGCCGAAACCCAGCATGCTCTCGATACCGTCTCTCGTCTGTTCGACAATGGCTTTCACCATCGGATCTTCCTGCACCGAGCCGTTCAGTTCGACGATATCGTAGTTGTCGAGATCGATTCTCCCGTTGTGCAGCTGCAGACGGATTTCCCCGATCTGGCGGTAGAATCCCGCAGTCGACACGAGATGGACGTCCTCCTGTGTCCACGCGTTCTTCACCTTGACCGGTTTGTACGTCGCTTCGTGGTCATGGGCACTGACGACGAGATTGATGCCGGGCACGTTTTTCGCGATGATTCTGTCGAGCTCCATGCCCATGTGCGAAAGCAGGACGATGACATTGCACTGCTGAAGCGGGATGAGATCGGTCATGATCATTTCTGTGAGATCGGTGCAGATGTCCATGATCTCACTTTCGTCCATGCCGTGGAACCACACACCACCTCCCGGGGTCAACATCATGTTCGTGCTCGGGATGGTAAGACCGATCACGCCCACCTTGAAGGGCGCACGGTCGATGACGGTGTAGTCCGAGATGTACGGCGCGAACATGGTGGTGTACGGTGGCTGCAGCTTGATGTTGGCGGACACCAGCGGGAATGACGGGTTGACGTCGTTGAGAATCGCCCACAGCAGGTTCGGACCGAAGTCGAATTCATGGTTGCCGCAGGCCATGGCGTCGATCTGCAGCATGTTGAGCAATGTGAGTTCGGGAGACGTGTACTGCATCAGGGCGGGAAGATTGTACATTGCGTCCCCGATGAAGGCGTCTCCTCCGTGCAGGACGATGAGACGTTCTTCCGCGCTGCGATGCTGCTCGATGACGGTCGCTGCGCGGGCGATGCCGCCGATCTGTCCGTCGTACGGGGCCGTAGAGTTCCGCGGAGCGCCGGGCAGCAGATTGGAATGTGTGTCGTTGAGGTTGAGAATCGTCAGATACTGTTTCTCCTGCTGTGCATGCAGCGTGGTGCTGCTGATGAGAAGCAGGAGGGCGGTCATTACGGCAAACAGGTGTTTCATCGTGGGCTCCATCCTTCTGGTGAGACTGCTGTGAATGTGGAAAGGTCGGATAGTTCGGTTCATCGGTCGTTGCGGTTGCATGTGCTGTGTGATGGTACTGGTCGCAAAGTAGCGTGAAGCCGAAACCCTCCTGTCATGAAATTGTCATGGCCTTGTCAATCGTTGTGCGGCTTCCCTATCTTGTCTGCGGGAGGGATGAAGCGGGTAATCCGGATCCTGACGTTTCGAACAGAAAGGAGTATCGCATGAACAGTCCCCACAACGCCGACGAACTCTATGCCATGGCCAATGCCTTCCGGCAGAGTCGCATCCTTCTCACCGCGGTGGAACTCGATGTGTTCAGCCTCCTCGGTGAGGCGGGACGAAGCTCCGCGGAAATTGCCGAAATCCTCGGCACGGATCCGCGGGCGACGGACCGCCTGCTCAACGCGCTGTGCGCCATAGGGCTGTTGGAGAAGGAGGGCGGACGCTTCCTTCATACCGATCTGTCCTCGCGCTGTCTCGACCGGAATGCGGATGCATACCTCGGAAATCTTGGGCATGTCAATCATCTCTGGGATCTCTGGAGTGGACTGACCGCAGCAGTGCGGCGCGGACACGGTCCCGCCCGTGAACCGATCGGCGGTCGCGGTGACGATTGGCGCGAGGCCTTTATCGCTGCAATGCATCATCGCGCCCGCACACAGGCGCCGCTGGACGTCAATCTCATTGACCTCCACGATGCGGAGCGGATTCTCGACCTCGGTGGAGGCTCCGGCATCTATGCAATCACCATGCTACGGGTCAAGCAGGATCTGCGTGCCACAGTGTTCGATCTTCCCGATGTCATCCCCATCACGCGGCGGTATATCGCACAGGCCGGACTCGAGGATCGTATCGAAACGCGTGCCGGCGATTATCACATGGACGATTTCGGAGGCCCATACGACGTCGTGTTTCTGTCGGCCATCATCCACAGCAATTCAGCAGAAGAGAATCGCACACTTATACGGAAATGTGCCGATGCCCTGCGGCCGGGCGGACAACTGATCGTGCAGGATTTCATCATGGAGGAGGACCGGACCCGGCCCGCGCATGGAGCGTTGTTTGCGCTGAACATGCTGGTCGCGACGGAAGCAGGGGATACGTACACAGCCGAGGAAGTACAATTGTGGATGGAGGGGGCCGATCTCTCCGCGGTCGAGCATCGAGAGACGCAGACCGGCACGGTGCAGGTCGTGGGTTGGAAGAAAAAATCGTAATTTTCCTCACCGTTCGAACGGGAATGTTCGTAATCATCAGTATCCGGGGATCAATTGCAGGAGAACGCCAGACATGAAGCAGTGCATCGGTGTCCGCAAGGAAACAAAAGACAGAACGCAGCAGCGCGTACCGCTGTCTCCGGAACAGGTCGCCCTGCTAGTCCGGGAGCACGGCCTGCGCGTCCTGGTCGAGCCCATGGAGCGACGAATATTTCCGGACGAGGACTACGCCGCCGTGGGTGCGGAGCTGACAACAGACCTGCGGGATTGCAACATTGTATTCGGTGTCAAGGAAATCGCCCCGGACTTCATGCTCGACAACATGGCGTACATGTTCTTCTCTCACACGGTGAAGGGGCAGTCCTACAACATGCCGATGCTGCGGCATGTTCTCGACCACGGGATCACGCTCTTCGATTACGAATTGATCAAGGATACAGAGGGGAAACGCCTTGTCTTTTTTGGAAATTACGCCGGCTACGCGGGGATGATCGATTCGCTCTGGGCGTTGGGGCGACGGCTGGAGTGGGAGGGATACCGGACTCCCTTCGGGCATATCCGATATGCGACATCCTACGGATTGCTTTCAGAAGCGGAAACGGCATTTCGCGAGGTGGGCGAGCACATCCGCACTGACGGTCTTCCCTCCGAACTCGTTCCGTTCATCTGTGGGTTCACCGGTTACGGCAATGTATCGAAAGGTGCCCAGCACCTGTATGATCTGTTGCCCGTCGAATCCATTTCACCCACGGATCTCGAAGCGTTCATCGCACGAGGAGAGTATTCGAACCGCGTAGTGTACAAAGTGGAGTTCCGGGAAGAACACATGGCCGCACCGCGACAGAGCGGTGGAGTATTTCGCCTGCAGGAATTCTACGATCATCCCGATCGCTACGAATCGGTATTCGAGCAGTACCTGCCGTACCTGACGATGATGGTCAACGGCATTTACTGGGAGCCGCGTTATCCGCGCCTGGTGACCATCGAAGCCGCGCGTCGGCTGTTTGGTGGTGCTGAACCGCCGCGGCTGCGCGTCATCGGTGACGTCACCTGCGACATCGACGGATCGGTTCAGCTCACCGTCAAGGAGACCAGTTCCGAGAATCCGGTGTACGTTTATGAGCCGGAGACGGGGAAGATCGTCGATGGCTGGGAGGGACGCGGTCCGGTCATCCTTGCCGTGGACAAACTTCCCACCGAGCTTCCCCGCGAGGCGTCCGCCGCATTCGGTGCTTCGCTGTTTCCATTCATCCCGGTGCTTGCCGCCGCGGATCTGACCCTTCCATTCGAACGCTTGCAGCTCCCTGCGGAGTTGCATCCCGCCATCATCGCCCACCAGGGCCGCCTCACGCCGTCATTCGAGTATCTGACCGAGTATTTGTAGGGGCGAGATTCATCTCGCCCGGGTGGATCCGCAGGGATTTCGATGCGCGGCTGTAGGGGCGAGATTCATCTCGCCCGTGAATCTGTGAAACCCACACCTACCATTTCAACATCAGGGAGAATCATATGGATTGCCAATTTCCTCAGCGCAAGCATATTCGTCTCAAGGGATTTAACTACCATTCAGACGGAGCCTACTACATCACGATCTGTACACACGAACGTCAGTGTCTTTTCGGTTCAGTTATCGGCGGGAAAATCCTTTTGAATCCTCTCGGGATTATCACTCAGGAAGAATGGAGAAATACGCTGAAGTGCAGGACTGTGCTTTGCCCGGATGGTTTCATCGTCATGCCGAATCATGTCCATTTGATCGTGTTTCTTCAGCAAATGTCAATCAGCACCACCCATGGCCAAAATGAAAGTCAGAAACTCGTATCACTCGGCTCCATCATTGGGCAATTCAAAAGGCAGGTGAGTTTCCGTGTTCGTCACTACCTCGAAAAATCTGATTTCCTCGTTTGGCAGCGGGGGTATTATGAGCACATTATCCGATCTGATCGAGAACTTACGAGAATACGAAGGTACATGCAGGAAAATCCGTTGCGTTGGGAGATAAAACAACGGGCGAGATGAATCTCGCCCCTACGGATTGCACGGATGAACGGGCGAGATGAATCTCGCCCCTACGGATTGCACGGATGAACGG
>JAFGKR010000306.1 GCA_016928515.1 Bacteroidota bacterium
CCGAAGGGACGACACTCCCGATATTCCTCGACGTCAGTCGAGGACCGCACGACAGCACGCAGCACGGCAGCACGCAGCACGACAGCACGCAGCATGTCCGTTCTCTGAGTCCCGAAGGGACGACACCACGACCCAGCCCCGCCGCGTCGGCGGGGGCAGACGGTTCCGGTCAAACCTCCCCATCAGTTCACGAACTGCTCCGCGTAATATTTCGCGGTGAGCTTCTCGCCGGTGGCCCGCTCGATCATGTCGTTCCAGTGCATCGTCCTGCCGGGTTTGAACACCTTCTCCTGCAGAAAGCTTCCGACGCCAGGATTGCCCACATAGGCCTCCAGTCGCGGATTCTCGCTCTTCGTGATGTCGCGGCAGATCTTCGCATGCAGCTGCGAGGCCAGGAGCTCGCCCATCAGGTAGTTGTGATAGTACGCAGGATACAGTGCGACATGAATCTTCGTCGCCCAGTCCGGCGCATTGCGTCCTTCGGGCTTGCGAATCATCTGATAGCGTTCGACCAGTTCCCACCACAGCGTGTTGAGATCCTGGTCCGGATCCTCGTACATCGCTTTCTCGAAACGATACATCACCTGTGCCCAGCGGCTGAACACCAGCTGTTCCAGACGCAGCGCATTGAACGCGTCGTCGGCGACGGCGTTGACTTCGTCTGCAGGGACACCGGCCACCTCCGTCAGCCAGGCGGGATTGGCCGCGAGACGACCGAACAGCATTGCGATGGCTTCGGTGGTGAACGTATGAGCCGGTTCACGCAGTGTCCAGGGAACGCTGCGGTCATTGAACTTGTCATAGACGGCATGACCGTATTCGTGCAACGTGGTGTTCATCCAGCCATAGGTCGGCTTGATGTTACAGACCACGCGCACATCCCCCTCACGGTCGATGTTCGTGCAATAGGCGTGCTGATACTTTCCCTCTTTCTCATACAGATCGCTTTTCGCGACGAGATCGTCAATCGGAAGCTGGAGCCCGGCATAATACTGCGTGGCGAGGGCCGCGATATCCTTGTCTCTGTAGAAGACATCCAGATCCGTGTCATAGATCTTCGGTGCTTCCTGGAAAAAACGGTTTTGATAATGCCAGGGACGCAGGTCCTCGACGGCGATGCCATACCGTAGAGAAAGCTTTGCATCCATGTCTGCCTTGAGTTCGGCGAAAGTCCCGCGTGTCAGGTCATCCAGTTCGTTGAACAGCATCGCGATCTCCTCCGGATCCTGCTCGCTGAGTTCCAACCGCATGGCATGATAATTGGTGAATCCGAGCCCCTTTGCGGCCTCGTTACGCATTTTGACGAGGCGGATCACGTCGGCCGCTACCACCGGACCGATATTCTTGCTCGCCTTCCAGGCGGCTTCCAGCTCGGAATTGTTGGTGGAGTTTCGCAGGATTTCCTCGATTTCATTATCCGTGAGCTTCTTCCCGCCGACTTCCGCCCGAAACGTGGAGAATTTTTTTTCATTCTCATTCTGCAGGCGGATCATCTCCTCGAGCTGTTTCTCGTCGATCTGTTTCTCGAGATAGGCGAAATACAGCACGTCGAGCTGCCGCGCGAGCAGGGGATCATCGATGGCGCTCGCCTCACGGATGCGTTTGAGCAGGGCGAAATCCTCGGTATTGGAAAACACCTTGCTCAGCTCCACCTCGAGGTCCGCCGAGCGCTGATACTCTTCCTCCCTGCCGGAAATCGTTGCATCGAAATACGCCAGCGCCGCTTCCTTGCTGAGCGGCTGAACAGTCTGTTCGAAACGTGTCAGGAATTGTGTCAGTTCTTCTGTCATTCTGTCCTTCTCCGTGCTTCCACACGATGCCAGCATGCCGGTGAGGACAATGCCGGTGATACAAACGGTGAGACGATTCATGAATCCTCCAGTTCGGGATGTTGGATCGATGCAGATCATCGGAAAAGATACGTCGCAAGTGCAAAACTTCCGAGGATGTTCGAGACCGGGAATGAGATCCGGGAGAGAACGTCACACTGATCCGCCTGTCGGCGGACAAAGAGTGACGGGGTATTGAAGGTGACGGCAAAAGAAAATACCCTGTAACCTTCGTTCACTTCAAGTGTTATATTCAGGCACGCGCGTTCGGACGGTGTAAATGACGTCTGAGCGACATAACAGACGAGAACGTAACAACCCCGTCGCCCCATGTCCGGAACCGAACCACATTGTCTGCCGGACGCTGAACTGTTCTACCGCCTGAAAGGCGAGAAGGAAGTCGCGGAGGCCGCTTTTTCCGAGCTGTATGCCCGGCACGGCGGACGGGTGTATGCATACTGTCTCCGCTTTCTGGCCAATCGTGACGAAGCGCTGGATGTGTACCAGGAGACGTTCATTCGCTTTTTCGAATGTGCCAAGCAGGACCGGGAAATGACGAATGTCCCCGCTTTCTTGCTGAAAATCGCCCGGAATCTCTGTCTGAACACACGAAGAGACAAGAAACGAACTGTCGAATTCGAGGATTATCAAAAGCTGGTGCAGCCCAGCTCACCGGAAAAGTCGGAACTGCTGCAGCTTATCACGACGGCACTTGAGATGTTGCCGGATGACTATCGAGAGGTGTTCGTGCTGCGGGAATACGACGGACTCAGTTATGCGGAAATCGCGGATGTGGTGGACTCCTCTCTCTCGAACGTGAAAGTCCGCATCTTCAGGGCCAAACAGAAAATTCGGGAAATCCTTTCCCCGTATATCGAAGAATTCAGTGAATAAAGGAACATACAGGTTCAACATCGATCCGCCATGAGTACACACAACGATTCTATGGACGCGCGCATGCTACATGCCTTCCTTGACGGGGAACTGGACGGTTCTCACGAGGAACTGCTTTTCCACAAGCTCTCTGACAGCAGCGCGCTGCGTGCGGAAATGCAGCAGCAACTGGCGATTCGCACCAGCATTCAACGGGATACCGAAGCGTTCACACCGCCCGCGGTAGCGACATCGGCCATTTTCGCCGCACTCGGCTTCAGCCTTCCGCCGCTTGCCACCATGCAGGCGGCAACGCATGCCTCTTCCGGCGGCATGGCAGGCGGTTTCGCGGCGGGAAGCAGCGGCATGCGACGCCTGCTGTTCTCCATCGGGTCCGGCATGCTCGCCATCATCGCCGCCGTTCTCCTCTACATGCAGTTTCCGTTCGGACAGAGCACCGATTCCGCGATCTCGGAACGCGTGATCTCCGGTCCCCCGACGACGATTGAAATCCATGAAATCCCCGCTCTCGGCGACCTCCCCGTCGCAGCCGCGGCGCCTGTGCACACTGCGAATCCGCGTGCACTCACCGAGGAGGCCGTACCCGTGCAGATCAGTTTCCACAAGCGGAACACGGCCGTCCGGCCGCATCCGGTGGAGGCACTGGCGGCGAACGGCGTGCGCATCGATCCCTCGGAAGTGCGGGCAGGCCAGATCCAATTCTTCGATCTCATCCCGGCGCCGGACGGCATCACGTTGTATGCACGGAACGCGGCGCTTCGATCCGATCCCTCACCGGCAGTGGTGTCACAGTCTGATCCCTGGTTCCGCAACATGAATCTCGGATTGATGTACACACTTTCCGACTATCATGCGATCGGCATCGAGGTCGGACAGGAATCCTTCCCCCAGACCTTTCGTGGCATAGAAGGTGGTGAAGACGTGTGGTACGAGCAGAATCCCCTGGCATACTGGGCGACGGCGGTATACCAGTTCAATGGAGATGCACTGCTTCCGCACGTCCACCCCTTCGCTCAGGCGCAGTTCGGCGGTGCGGCCCGGCTTGGTCCCCTGGCGAGAGCAACGGTGGGATTGAAATTCCGTCCCTTCGAGCGTATCGCGATTCTTGCCGGTCTCGAGGGCAGCATGCTGCTGTATCGTTTCCAGGATACCTGGTTCCACACCGATAAAATCGGTCTCACCTGGGGTGTCGCGTATGCATTCTGAGCGGCGTCATATGCGGTCGCTCCTGATCCTCGTACTGATGCTTCCCGTCATTGCATGGATGCAGGCCTGCGACTCTCCGCTGGACGTTGAGACACCGAGGAACCGCTATTCCGACGGCGTCTCCATACTGCCGGGAGAGGACATCGGGACTCCCATTTCCATCATCATACCGAACGACACCACCGGGGGTGACACGGTCTGGACACCGGCCCATTTCTCCGTCGCACTGGTATTCGACGCCAGCGGAAGCATAACCCCGCAACTGATTGAGGTATACAGGACGGCGGCCAACGCCTTCCTCGATTCGCTCGACGGCGAGATCGACCAGGGAGCGGTGATCTGCTTCAACGACGGTGCCACGATACTCCAACACATGACAACGGACCGACCGTCGATGCGCAGCGCCGTGTCGACGATACCGCGGACGGGACCGACGGCACTGTGGGATGGAATCTATGTCGGGCTCCTGGAACTGCAGTCCCGTGGCACGCATGAACGTCGCGCCCTTGTGGTGGTGACCGACGGTGATGACAATTCCAGTACGACAGGCTCACCGGCTGCCATCATCGATCTCGCACAACGTGAGAACATTGTCGTGTATTCGATTTCCATGCTCGCCACCGCGAAGGAACCCCTGCTTCGCAATGTCGCGACATCGACCGGCGGGAAGCATTATTCCCGACCCGTCATCACGCAATTGACGGAAATCTACCGCGAACTCGCTCGTACACTGCGGGCACCGTAAGTTCCGCTTCCCACAGGAACATCCACAGTACCATTCACCAGAGAGCAACTGTACCGCTTCCTCGCATATCCGGAGTTCACATGAAACATGGTTTCATCCGCGTACTTCCGTTCCTCATGCTCATCCCTGCATTACTGTCCGCCCAGCCGAGCGCGCGCGTCACCACCATCGACATGGTGCGAGGCAGTACGGAAGCGGAACTGACCGTTTCCGTCATCTGTGACGACATCGTGCAGTACATCCTGACGGAAGAACAACTGATCATCACCGACAACGGCATTCCGGTCGTGGAGTACACCATCACGGAAAGTTCCTCACCGTCTCTGCGCGCGGCGATCTCCGCTGCACTGGTGATTGATGCGAGCGGCAGCATGGCGGGACAACCGAATGCCGAAGCCAAGACGGCGGCGCAGGCCTTCATCAGTTTCATGGACGGACAGGTCGACGAAGCCGCCGTTCTGTGGTTCAACCAGACGGTGAATGTGCAGCAGCAGATGACCTCGATCAAGGCGATGCTGACAGCGGCCGTGGATGCGGTGCCCGCCTCCGGCGCTACGGCGGTGTGGGATGCAGCATATGAAGGAGTGCGGGAAGTCGCCGCGAATGCCGCGAATCAGAAACGTGCCGTCGTGCTGCTCAGTGATGGCGGCGACAACAGCAGTATGCATTCGCCGCAGGACGTCATCCAGTACGCACAGGCAATGAACATCCGCGTCTTCACCGTCGGTTTGGGCATGAGTATACAGCGGACGGAGCTGCAGTCGATCGCCATGCTGACGGGAGGGCAGTATTTCGAAACGCCGAACGCCAACGACCTGCAGGTGATTTTCACGACCATCGCGTCGTTCATGGCGCGCGGTTTCGACGAGCACACGATATCCTTCCGCAGTCCCGATCCCGATGCCGTCCGGCACACGATTTCCGTGCGCGTGAGCATCTGCGGCGACGTTGCGGAGGCGTCACACAGCGAAGATGCGCTTTTCGTTTCCGGGATCACGCAGCCGCGGCCCGTCCGGACGACGGCGATGGAACTCGGACAGAATGCCCCGAACCCGTTCACTGCCGGAGCGGGAACGGTCATCCCGTACGCCGTCACGGGAGGCGCATCGCAGCATGTCACGCTGGAAGTGTATGATCTTCTCGGCCGTCGCATGGCGGTGCTGACGGACCGCATGCTCCCACCCGGCGCCTACACGGCGACCTTCTCCGGCGACGGTCTCGCCCGCGGCACCTACCTGTACCGTCTCAGCAGTGGCGGCGAGACGCTTTCGCGGATGCTGACGGTGCGGTAAAAAGCTCTGAAGACTATCATCTCGCCATGCTGATCCGCCTCCGGCGCACACACGCCGGTTAATGTATCCCGGTATCGACTCTTCTCTACGATTTTTTCTGCTTACCACAACGGCCGCCTCGAAAGGGCGGCCGTTTGATCTACACGTCAAAGCAAAAAATAAAACAGTAAGATATTGGCTGTTTCAGAGTGTTGGAAAAATCTCCCTTATCCACTGTATTCTAAATCTCACCCGGGGAAGATCCAGTGAAATCGTCGTTGTACGGAGACTGCGCAGATACAGGGAAGCAGAAAAAATGTGCAGACGTTTGAACTCCGGCGAGTCGACCGGCACATTGCAGCAGCGCTTTTCTGCTTACACTCGTTTTCATCTGTCGCCTCGGGAAATGATGGTGGAGAGATCAGTTCATCAGCACATGACAAACTAATTTTATAACTATCGCGAACAACCGGGAGCTTCCATGGCCGAAATGACAATGCTCATCCGTGCGCTGCAATCCCCGCAGCGCCTCGCCACGCATCGGGACGTGACGGTGAAGGAGCTGCACGAACTCATGGAGCGGCGGGAGTCGAAACAGACCATCCACCGCACCATCCGGCAGATGAAGGCGTCGGGGATCCCTATCGTGGAGGAGGCGGGGCCGCACAACGAAAAATTCTATTCCATCTACCTCGCCCTGTCCCGCTTCCGCGGTGCGGAGCTGACCGACGACGGCTTCGACCGGGATCCGGCATATTCCCTGGTCGCCGTGCTCAGGGACAGCTTCGGCATCTGGTACGAGGAGCCGGTGCAGGTCGTCATCCGTTTCGACGCGACCGTGCGGGAGTCCATCGAATCCCGCCACTGACATCCCACGCAGATGCCTGCCACCCTTGCAGAAACTGCATATTTTGGCCTTCCGTTATGCAAAACAGTGGTGAAATATGCAGAAACTGCATCTTTCTCACCGCCGGCTGTGGAGTTTCTCCTCGACGGCGTCGCCGATCCTGAGGCGCGCCTCTCTGCGGGACAGTCCCCGCGGTAGCAACTTCACTCACTTCTTCCGCTTCTTCTTGCGCGAGGCCTTGGCCTGCTTGCGCTTGCTCTTTTTCTTTTTCGATTTCGCGCTGCCGTGACTGCCGCTTTCATGCGGCGCGGGAGATTCGCGATACAGCTCGTCCTGGTCAAGCCACTTCCGCAGCGCATGATGAATATCATCCAGCGCGTACGTCGAATAGGATGCCCTGAGCCGTTCAAGTGCGGCTTCCCGGGGTTCGTCCATCTCACGATCAAAATCCGACCGGGTAACGACTCTCGGCAGTATGAGACCACGGTCGAATGCGCGGTCGATCGTTTCCCGGTATTCCGCCGGATGCAGATCCATGATCGATGCAGCGAGGAGACTGGTGAACTCCAATTCCTCATCCGGGAGGTCGTCCGGCTCGACCGTGTCGAGAGACGTGCACAGAAAGGACAGGACGGTGTCGCGATCGAAGGTCCCGTCGACAGTGCCGTACACGAGGGCCTCCACGCCCGCCGTCCGGGAATACTGGTAGGCCGCACGGTCCCTGATCAGGTCCTGCATCCCTTCGATATCACCCCCGCTCGTTCTGAGCAGCACCATCGGCATGTCCACCGCGAGGATTTCTCCCCAGAGTTCGTGCAGATCCTCATCGGGCAAACGAAGCATCTCCAAAAGAATGGCATGTGCCTTCCGCTCGCCGAAATACCCGAGCAGTAGGAGCGCATAGAGTTCCTCCGCCCCCTCGGGTTCGACGATAAATTCCTCCGGAAAATCACGGATATCCTCGAGAATCTGAAGGAGATATGGCGTGATATCCTCACGCTTCGCGATCGCCTGGTCGACGGCTTCGCGCTGATATCCCATCCCGTGTTCGAACGCTTCGAGTATCTCTTCCACGGCATGATAGCGGCGGATGGCGTCATCGTTCTCACCCGGGGAAGCTGCCGTGCCGAAAGCGGAAGACTCGCTCGGTTCATCACTAAATGCAAATTCCCACCGCTCCCGGGGATCGTCGAAGCGGATGCGTCCGATATCGAACACTCCGGGTTCGAACGGCGGATAGCGTGTGATGTCGCTGCTGCTCCATTCGCGCGTGTCGCCGTATTCATCGTCTTCGGGATCGGCGAGGATTTCCAGCAGCCGCTCGTACCCGCGAGGACCTCCGCAGTCCTCCGGAGGACATGGCTGCGCTCCGTCGATGCAGCGGGGATACACGGCCTCTTCCTCTCGATCGAGAATCTCCTCGAGCACGACACTATGCACCCAGCCGTCGCCGAAGTCGTACTCGTATTCGACCTCATCGCCGGGATTGCCCAGGTGGTCGGTCACCGGGATCTCCCAACCGGGGATCACCTCCCTGCCGTCGTCGTCCATCGGAAGGCCCTCGACAGGGATGCCGATCTCGGCCGTCATTTCCTCGCGATCCGG
>JAFGKR010000307.1 GCA_016928515.1 Bacteroidota bacterium
CACCTCCATGTGGCCGGCGTATGGACTGATGCTTTTCACCTTTTTCGTCAATTTTTACGTGCTTTGGAAGGGGCTGTCCGGCGGTATTGAGAAGCTCGCGAAATTCGCAATGCCGATGCTGTTCATCTTCGCGATCATCCTTCTTATCCGCGTTTTCACGCTCGGGGTTCCGGATCCATCGCAACCTGAGAATTCCATCACCAACGGTCTGGCCTACATCTGGGAACCGAACTTCAGCGAACTGGGGAAAGCGAGCGTCTGGATCGCTGCAGCAGGACAGATCTTCTTCACTCTGAGTGTCGGCATGGGCACCATTCATGCCTATGCGAGCTATCTGCGACCGAAAGATGATATCGCTCTCAGTGGACTCACCACCGCGGCGACGAATGAGTTCGTCGAAATCGTACTCGGCGGTTCCATCGCGATTCCTGTCGCCGTCGCCTTCTTCGGATTGGACATGACGAAGGAGATCGCTTCCGGTGGCGCCTTCAATCTCGGCTTCGTCTCCATGCCAGTGATTTTCGGAAAAATCCCGCTCGGGCAGGTTTTCGGCATGCTCTGGTTCCTTCTGTTGTTCGTCGCCGGCATTACCTCGTCGGTTGCGATGGGACAGCCCGTCGTCGCCTTTTTCAAGAACCAGTTCGGTATGACGCACAAACGAGCGGTATTGTCTCTGGCCGTTCTCGTCATCATCTGCGTGCAACCGGTGGTGTTCTTCCTTGGTCACGGCTTTCTCGACGAGATGGATTACTGGTCGGGCACCTTCGGCCTGGTCGTGTTCGCCACGATGGAGATCATCCTGTTTGCCTGGGTATTCAAAATCGACCGCGCCTGGGAGGAAATCAACCGTGGTGCCGACATCCGTGTGCCGGTGTTCTTCAAATATGTCATCAAGTACGTCACACCTCTGTATCTTCTGATCATCATGGCGGTGTGGTTTTACCAGGATGCGTACGACATTCTCCTGCTGCACAAGACACCGACCGGTCAGCCGGTGAGCGATGCGGATGTCCCGTACATCTGGGGGGCTCGGGCTCTCATGGTGGGATTATTTGCGCTGCTGGCGTTCCTGGTCCACGTTGCCTGGAAACGAAAACGGCGATTGGGAATTACGACGCACAGCCTGCGCAAGGGACGCGACATGGCGAAGAACACTTCCTAGCGAAGAACACTTCCTGGCGAAGAACACTTCCTGGCGAAGTACACTTCCTGGCGAAGTACACTTCCTGGCGAAGAACACTTCCTGGCGAAGAACACTTCCTGGCGAAGTACACTTCCTGGCGGAGAACGCGTCCTGGCGGAGAACGCTTCATGGTGTTGCCGGAGAAACTGGGGGAAGAGAACGCGAAAAACGTCCGCTATCAGCGGACCACTGCTTCGAGGAGGGAGAGCTGACGGCGACCGGTGTCGAGGTGGACGCGAGCGCCCAAGGGGAGTGTCATTTTCAGCGGGATGTGTCCAAACGGAAAATCCATCATGACGGGAATGTTCAGCGGAAGCAAATACTCACGGAAAACGACTTCCAGATCACGATGCTGATCGCTGTCGGGGATGGCGGTGAAGCTCCCGAGCACGATTCCCGCTGCGTGCTCCAGGATGCCGGCCTGCTTCAGTTGCAGAAACATGCGGTCGATACGGTAAATCTCCTCCCCCACATCCTCGAAGAACAGAATTGCACTGTGCAGATCCGGCATGAACGGCGTTCCGATCAGGGAGCAGAACACTGTCAGATTTCCGCCAAGGAGGAATCCCTCCGCGATTCCTTCCACATACGTGCGTTCCTCGCCTCGGCTCAGCCAGCGGTGTTCACTGCGCACCGTCAGCATCTCCCAGAACGCCTGCTCGGTTTCCGGGAGAATGCCGCTCGCAAATTCCGCGGTGACCATAGGACCGGCGAAAGTCACAAGACCCGCCCCGGCGAACAGAGAGAGAGAGAGAGCGGTAATGTCACTGAATCCGACGAGGATTTTGGGATGACGCCGGATGACTCCGTAATCGAGTTGCTCAAGCAATCGAGCGGATCCATACCCACCGCGCGTACACAGGATTGCACCGACACGATCGTCCAGAAACATATCCATGATGTCCTGCGCCCGGATGTGGTCCGGCCCGGCCAGGTACCCATCGCGCATTCCCACGCTCCATCCGAGCCGCGGATAATAACCGCGCGCAAGGAGGGCGGAGATTCCCAGCTGGATGTGACCGTCGTCCTTCGGGGGGCTGGAAGGCGCAACGAGCCCGATCAGGTCGCCCGTCTTCAGTCGTGGCGGAATGCATCTGTTCGTCACATGCGAAGGAGATCAAGTGAGACAAGAATGCGTTTCAGCGCTTCTCGATTCGTCTCGTGCATGGGCACGAGAGGCAGGCGAAAGCGCTCAGTAATCAGCCCCATCAGTGCCATGGCGGTTTTGACGGGGATGGGATTGGATTCCAGGAAATTCCCTTCGAGCAGATCGACCAACTGGTAATGCAGATCGCGGGCTTCCCCGAAATTCCCTTCCATCGCAAGATGCACCATCCGTGTGAATAGTGCAGGGACTTCATTGGATGCCACGGAAATGACTCCATCCATGCCGATGGCCAACTGAGCCAGCACCAGGTTGTCATCACCCGAGAGAACGGAGAAGTCGTCCGGCCGCCCTCGGACGATTTGATAGATCTGGCTGAGGTTCCCGCTCGCTTCCTTTGTGGCAATCACATTGTCGATCTCCGCGATGCGCAATTGGGTTTCCGCGGTGATATTCCCTCCGGTGCGTCCAGGAACGTTGTAGAGAACCACCGCACATTCCACCGCTTCCGCCACGGCACGAAAATGTCTGTAGTACCCCTCCTGTGTCGGTTTGTTGTAATACGGACCGACGATGAGCACGGCATCCGCACCGCATGCGGCAGCGCGCCGTGCGGTATCAATCGACGCAGAAGTCGAGTTTGAACCCGCACCGGCGATAACGGGGACGCGGCCGGCCGCGGCATCGACGACTGTTGTGACAACCTGCTCGTATTCGTCGGGGGTCAGCGTCACCGCCTCCCCTGTTGTACCGCAGGGGACGAGCATGTCGATGCCGTTGTCGATCTGTCTCTGTGCAAGGCGATGGACTGCTTTTCCATCAACACTTCCGTCATCCAGAAACGGAGTGACGAGAGCGGTGCCGACACCTTTAAGCGGTTGTAATATCATCAAACATGTCCTCCAGGCTGAAATATCCGTGTTTTCCGATGATCCATTGCGCTGCGGTGAGCGCCCCCTCGGCGAATCCGCGGCGGCCTTTTGCGGAATGCCGCAACTCGATTGTGTCGACTTCGCTGTCGGCGATCACCTGATGTTCACCGAACACGTTTCCGACGCGGGTAGAAGAGATGTACAGTGTTTGCTCCATGAGCGGACCGTCTTGAGAAAGCAGAGACACAGCCGATTTTCCGGTGTGCATATCCAATATATGCCGGGCGAGCATCTGCGCCGTTCCGCTTGGGACGTCTTTTTTCCCGCGGTGATGGAGTTCATGGAGTGCAAGATCGTATTGCGGAAACCTCCCCAGCAGCTCCGCCGCGTAGCGGACGATCCTTGCAAACACATGCACTCCGATGGAGAAGTTCCCGGCATGGAGGAACGCTCCGCCAAGACTCTGCACGGCGTCGCGGATCTCGTTTTGTCGGGATTCCCAGCCTGTTGTTCCGCTGATCACCGGAAGCCCGCGTTCGAGAATCTCCAGGACGACCTGTGCCGCCTTTGATGGTTCGGTGAACTCGAGACATACATCCACGGAATCCAGCGGCGCGTCTACGATGGTGGAGAACGCGAGTGCTTCGGTCGGATCGATGATGATCGGTTCCGGCCATTGCCGCTCTCCGATCATGCGATGCAATTCCTTCCCCATACGACCGTAGCCAAGCAGGGCGATGCGTGGAGTATCATTCATTCCTGCTCCCGAAGTGCGGTGTGAAGTCTTACATATAACGCCGTGGCATCGTCCATGTCCCGGCTACTGATTTTTTCGTGATCCGTGTGCGCATCATGAACGGAGCCCGGACCGACAAGAAAGCAGCGGCCGATCGGACGCAGATGCGGAATATCCGTACCGAAGTTGACGCTTTTCACAGGGAAACCGGGGAGGGTCTCAAGGAATTGCGCTTCGGATATCGTGTGGAACGTGATGTCCGCACGATCCCCGATGATATGTTCGACCTGTATCTTCCGTGCTGCGGAGTCATCGACAATGCGATGCATCACTGCAGCTTCAGCAGAGGGAGCGAAGGTATTCAGCGCAACACCCCCACTGAACATTCCGATATTGAGCGTCGACTCCCCGAGAATATCGTTCCGCCCCCACTCTGCGCTTCGAACATCGGCGAGGAGATCGAGCATCTGATGGATAGCGGAATGGCCACGGTCGGGATAGGCGGAATGCGATGCGATCCCAGTTGTTCGGAGAGTATAGCTGATGACACCTTTGTGTCCACTGGCGAGATGGTTGTCGGTCGGTTCTCCGACGATGAGTGCAGATGCGCGCAAGCCGGATGCCGCTGCAGTCTTCGCACCGACGCTGTCGGTCTCTTCTCCGACAACGAAGAGGTAAGCTGGTTGGATCCCGCGGGCGAGGAGGTCGATGCCTGCAGTGAGCATAGCCGCGATGATTCCCTTCGTGTCGCATGCGCCGCGGCCGTATATCATTTCGCCGTCGATATGTGAGGCATACCATGGCGGAACGGTATCGACGTGTGTGGAGAACACAATGGCATTATCGCCGTACCATCCGGCGATGATATTCCATCGATTTTCCGCAACTGGCTGCCGAATGACAGGTATCCCCATTTCCGTGAGGATATCCTCTATGGCGTGGAGAACAGCTGTCTCCTCGCCGGTGACGGAAGGGATGTCAATGAGATGGCGAGCGATGTCCGATGTGGTCATGGAGGGCAATATACAAGAGTCGGTTGAGCAAAAAAAAGCGCCCCGGCCAGAGACTGACCGGGGCGCGAGGTCGTGAGGTGAAACCACCTCTATCCGATTACTTCAGCAGCGTCATCTTGCGCGTCTGCACGAAGTCGCCGGCAACCATCTTCAGGATGTAGTTGCCCGAGGGCACCTGCACACCGAGATCGTTGGTAGCGTTCCACGTCATCTCGTACGTACCGGCATCGAGCGACTCATTGACGAGCGTCTTCACCTTGTTACCGAGGAGGTCATAGACCACCAGGGTCACCTGGCTGGACTTCGGCAGCGAGTAGCTGATGTTGGTCGACGGGTTGAAGGGATTCGGATAGTTCTGGCTCAGTTCGAAGTTGGCCGGAGCCGGACCTTCGACGCTGAGGATAGCATCCTTCACCAGTTTCAGACGGAAGCCAGGACGGTTCTGGCTGTCATTGTTCGGCGGCGTGGACTCTGTGATATAGAGACCGTCGGTCGCGTTGACATACCATACGACATCCTGTTCCTTCGTCGTCGGGAGTCCGGAAATCTGGTCAATGATTCCGGCGAGCTGTCCATGATTACTCGTGAACAGTGCTTCCTTACCGTTGTTGTCAGAGTCGAACTTGACGACGCGAGTCATGCTTGCAGCGTCATAGTAGCGGATCTCGTAGCGGACTTCGTCGGTAAAGAGTGCCGGGTCAAAGCGAGAGATCTGGATATCGGTATACGGATCCTGCGGTGCTGCCTTCACCCATGTGAACTGCTCTGCCTGCGACGCGGCCATGAGCTTCAGCTCGGTCTGGTCGGCAGGGGTCTGCAGTGCAAACGGATTCGGGGCATGGTCGAGAATCTGATACGGATTGGTCTGACCGTAGACATTGGCTGGGTCGTTCGTGGAGAACGCACGGACCCACTGGCGCTCTTCGTTCTCGGAGTCGATGCGGCGGATACGGGATGCGAGGAAGTAATTCGTCGTACCCTTGATAAACACCGAACCGGCAAAGATATCGGAGAGGCCAGGCTGTTGCTGGTCGAACTCACCCGGGAAACGAGCAGAGAAGTCCGTGCGGATCGTCCTGTCATCAACGATGTTCAGGAAGCGGTCACGCGGCGAGACGACGAGCTCGTAACGACGGAGGAGATATACTTCGTCCGGATTGCCAGTGGCACTGGTAATCTCGGCGAGGTAGTTGGTGATTTCGTCAGCGGTGAAGTTCATCGTCACCGACGTCTGATTCAGGTTCGCCACGGTGGGCTGAATCTCGAGGGTCACGCCGCTCTCTGCCTTCGTGTGAACGAGGCAGACGATGACCTGACCATCCACGAACTCAGATGCCGGGATCGACCATTCATTGTCGCTGATCTGCGTGAGTGCGGTTCCATCCTTCGTCACGAGGGCCCAGGTGTAACCATCCGGATCCGCGTTCCAGCTTGTCTGGCTCGAATCCGTATTCGCGGTCGAACCATTGAGCTTGATCGTGGTCGCAGGATTGTTCTTGCTCGGGCTGTCCCAGTCACGAATGATGTTGCCGTTCTCATCGCGTGCAGTCAGGGTGAAGCAGATCTCTTCACCGACAAGCGCGTTGATATCGGGATCACCTGCAGCCGGCTCGATCTCGACGCCACCGCCTTTCAGCTTGGTGAGGTTGAGACGGAACGGACCACTGACAATCCAGTGCGGCTGGCAGCTCGTCGGGCTCCAACGACTCGTGTCACCGTTGAGTGCCGTCGAATCCGGATTCACATGGAGACCCGGGACAAACGGGAACTCGACCTGCTCAAGAGGCAGACCATCGGTCACATTGAAGTCCTTGGTATAGACGAACCACTCGATCTTCACGGAGTCGGCGCTCGTGCTGGCAGGATCCGAGGAGAATCCGGCGAACAGAGCATCGAGATCGGTTGTCGGAACCTGGATACCCGTGGAGGCACCGGCGTTGATGACGAGCATCGAGCCGATTGGTGCGCCCTTGCCGACCGGGAAGGTGCTGACCACGCGACCGACCCACTGATAAGACAGAGTGTCAATCGTACGTGCGGGGTCATATTCCCAGACGCGGGTAGTCGGGTTGTAGATCATGAACGGTCCGGGATCGCCGGCGGGATTCAGCTCACCGTCAAGGTCATCGCCCTTGCGGTTGTTGATATCGCTTGCGGCAGTCCACAGCACATCCAGAGGCGCCGTTCCATCAACGAACTCGGTACCACCGTCCGGCGGCTGAACAGCCTGCGGCGGATTGTCCGGGAGACGATTGATGGAAATGATCAGCGGCTCGGTCGGCAGCGGATTGTTGCGAACCGTGACACCGGCAGTGTCGGAATAGGTTTCCAGACCGGCGATCTTGCTGAACGCGCGGACGAACCACTTCACGCGCATCACCAGGGAATCCTGGTTCGGCTGCGGGAGCATGTTCGGACGGAACAGCAGGTTGCGGAGCTGGTCACCCGAGAGCGTGAGCGACGGGCTCTTTCCGTTATTATCCGCGAGGATGCTGACGGTGAGACCCTTCGTTCCACCCGGACCGACGCTGTCGATCATCGCGTACCACTGGTAGCGAATGGTGTCGTTCGGATTGTTGTATGCAGGATCGGTGTAGCGTGCGGGCTGCCACTGCAGGCGCAGCACGTCCATCATCGTGCCGTCAATCGGGTTGCCGCTGGTATCTGTGCAGTTACCGGTGTGATCCATGCGGAACAGCGAAGTGTTCTGCAGGGCCGGAGTGCTCAGGGTGAAGTCGGCAGGCTTGAACGGCTTCTTGATGTCGACAGGACGTGTTGCAATCGCGTTGGCAGGGAGGAGTCCATGACGGATTCCTTCACCGCGGCGATCACCGACGCCGTCAAACAGACGCGGATCATCGGGCTTCATACCGAGGAAGTCGTTGCGGTTTCCGGCACCAACCAGTGACAGGTTGTACAGAATCAGGGAATCCTTGCGGAGTTCCGTGTTCTGCGGGAAGCCGATCGGCTTGGCATTGAAGTAACGGCCACCACCGGAAATCTCAAGATTACCGGAAGCACCCATGTTGTCAATACCATCAAACTCCCAGGTCGTGAAACGCGAGCCCAGGTTGACCCACATCGTGTCGCGCATGTTGAGGTTCCCATAGCGGTCATACGGAGTGACTGCATAGGTGTACCACTCATCGCGGAAGATGGTGTCGGGACGTGCATACGGCGTACCGACGTTGTTCGGAATCTGATCCACCGTCGCTCCATGACGGACCTGACCGTAGAGACGCGAGAAGATTTCAAACTTCGACGTCGGCGTTCCATACGGATCTGCGTAGAACATGGGGCTCACACGCGGGAGGGTGTCGATGTCCGCCTGCACCGGAAGGATACCTACCGGCAGTGTCGAGTTGTCGAACGTGTTCGACGTCCTGTCGTAGCTGCTCGGGAAGATCGAGGTGAAGGCAATACGATACGGCACCACCACGAAGGTGTGACGGAGGATGCTGTAGCGTGTCGGACCGAAGAACTGACGAATCGCCGCAACCATGAGACCATGGGTCGCACGGTTGGTACGCTGAATCGGGATCTCTCCGATACGGTTCACGTTGAGGTTCGGACCCTGGATATCCGCGACGTTCAGGTCATAATACGTATCGTCGAGATGGAACAGGGGGTTGAATTCATTGAGGCGGTTGACACGGCGAACAACCGTCATCTTCGACTGGTCGTAGCTGATCGTATCATCGACAGTGTTTCCTGCCAGGTCGGTCAGGTTCGGGTCGATAACCCGAAGGTCGATGACCTGCTCGGCGGTCGAGTCGATAATGCGCAGGAAGGCACCCGGTGCGAAGGTCAGGCTGGGGTTGCCACCAACCGTGGATTCGCGTCCGAAAGCACTACCGAGAAACGCAATGCGACGATTGAAGTCGCCGAAGATGTTACCGGTTGCATCGGACCCACCATGGATACCCACATTGTAGCGGGTGCGGAAGGTCTGCAGCGGCGGCCACAGTCCGTTGACCGGACGATGCGGCAGACCGGCGCGGAAGTAATCCACAGGCTCCCAGCGTGCGACACCGACGCGCGTGATGCGGTCGCCTTCGCCCGTCAGCTTGTAGAAGCCGGGGTTGCCGAGATCCGTACGCGTACCCATCAGTTCGGCGCGGGTGGCACCGGCCTTGAGCGGGGAAAGCGTACCGATGTACGTGTAGATCGTGTCCGCATACAGACGGCCGTATTCACGGGTCTGGCCAGGCTGGTTGGCAACTACATACGCGTTGCCGCCCATCGGGGGATCGTTCTCCCAGACCGGAGTCACGCGCATCAGTACGGGACGACGGTCGTCCTTTGCCGCAGCTTCCGGATCGTAGGTCTGGCCGATACCGCTGGTACCGATGCCGTCACCACCACCAGCGATGGTGACATCGAAGATGGTACCGTCACGGCGTGCACCAGGCGGCACAGCGTACTTGTTACCACTGTTGTTCAGATCGTTGTAACGATCGTTCGGTGCGGTCTGCGGATTGAGATTGTTGTACGCATCGAACTTGACGTACACCGGAAGGCCGGTAATCTCGTCGCGCTCGAAGTCG
>JAFGKR010000308.1 GCA_016928515.1 Bacteroidota bacterium
CCGATGAAAAACACCGCAGAATCGAGGGAGGGAGAATAGTACCGGTACAACCATCCACTGGCTTGCCCGGTGGTGATATCCATCTCCAGGCCCACGCCCTGATACTCCAGACCGACGAACAACGTGTTTGTCAGCACGGCGTCCGCGGCGAAGTCGCTCTGCGCCTTGCCGTTGACGGTGGGCAGGATTTCCTTGACGGTGATGTTCTCGAGAAGCTGTGCCTGCAGTGGAAACGAGGAAACAGTCAGGAGAGTGAGAAGAACAATCAGGCGTTTCATGCGGCCATCTGTTGAGTTGTGATACGGAGCTGTTTCATTGTTTGCATCTTCGGAGGCGTACGGTCATGCATACTCGTGTATCCGCCATTCCGATTCAGTCGTACACGGACAATTTGATCGTTCGCACGGTGTTGCGCGCCCGCAAAGATACGAAATGCATGCCGCGTGCAAGATGCACCGGGAGGGCGATGCTCTGAATCCCGGGTTGCAGCTGAACAGTCTGCATGCTTACCACCTGCCGGCCGAGGGCATCGAAGATGGCGATCTGTGCGTCCTCCAGCGGATGGTCGTCGTGCAGCGTGAAGGAGAGCGTCCCGTTCCGTAGCGCTGCATTCTCGATGGACCAGGAGGCCGGTGCGGCAAGCGCCCGGGCGTGCACCGTGGGCTGGCCGCCATATGCGAGTTCATAGCGTTTGTTGGGCTCCAGCGTCGTCAGCGTCATGCGTGTGGCATTCGGATAATACACCACTGCGCTGTCGATCTGCGCCGCGTTCCCAAGACCGAAATGCAGTTCTGTCGTGTTTGTCGCCACACGGGATCCCGCCGATGATGTCGACAGCGTTCTCGTGAACATGTGACCGTCGGCATACACCACGACGCGGGTACCGAAGGCGTTCATCGGAACGTGATGTTCCGGGCTACCGCCAAGACGCAGCGCGAGCCAGTTCCCCCTGCGAGGGATGTCGTTCCGGAAAAGTTTGACTCCTTCGTGCTGACTGGCCACGAGCAGGTCGATGTCGCCGTCCCGGTCGAAGTCGCAGCGCGCAACCGTCCATGCGCCATGCACCTTCGATCCGTAATGCCATGTGCGATCGAGCAGCTTGAAATTCGGCGCGCCCTCGCTGATGTAAAGCCTGGAATACCGTCCGGGTTCACCGTCCTGCCCCTCCTTCTGGTAGGAATACTGCGATTGCCAGAGATCCAGCCATCCATCGAGATCGAGGTCCGCCCAGGTCACCCCGGCATTCATCTCCCTGAATTTCAATCCCATTTCGTGATGAACCTCGTCGAAGATGCTTCCGTTCATATTCATGTAAATGAGTGAGGGATTCGAGACGGCACCACGCCAGTCGGGATGTCCGAGATTTCCGACGACAAGATCGGTCAGTCCGTCGTTGTTGAAGTCTCCCCAGTCGCTGCCCATACCGTGCCCGAAATACTGCGGCGCATCCGTTTCGACACCGCGTGTGCGGCTCAGTGCACCGACGTCGGTGAACGTTCCGTCGCCGTTGTTTCGATACAGTCGATCCGGGGCAAGCCGGTACGTGGAGACGAAGATGTCCGTGTACCCGTCGTTGTTGTAGTCGCAGGCACTGGCGCCCCAGCAGTCCTCATAGGGAGAGCGCTCGACCGCGGCGATGCCCGACAGCGACGTGACATCCGTGAATGTGCCATCGCCGTTGTTCTTCCAGAGCTTGTCCTGGTAGTACACTTCCTGGTTGTTCACCGTCCTGCGCCCGTTGGCGAGGAAGAGGTCCAGGTGCCCGTCGCCATTGTAATCCAGCCAGATCGGTGTAACGGTCGGTGCGGGATTGCTGAGTCCGGAGCCGGCGGTGACATCCTCGAAGGTGTTGCCTTCTGCGTTGCGCAGCAGTTTGTCGTTGTCACCGCCGTTGACGATGTACACATCTTCCCGGCCGTCATTGTCAAAATCACCCCAACTGGAATGGCCGCCGGGGAGGCCGAGAGATGCCGTGACATTGGTGAATGTTCCGTCTCCGTTGTTCTGGAAATAATTCGACCCGATGGCGATGTCGTCCCATCCGTCCCCGTTCCAGTCCGCCACGCCCGCGATCGCGGAGTTGATGGGATTCCCGTCCTTCTGCAGTCCAGCGGCGACCGCCACATCGGGTAGCACCGGCAGAGGCGGATCCTCGGAACCGTTCCCGTCGGGGAAATCATATTCCACGAGCACGCGCACCATGAAATCGTTTTGCACAAGGTAGTATTGTCCCGGTCCGCCAAGGCTGTTGGTCTTCGTTGGATCCATGAGGAAGGACCAGTACGGCGTCGTCTGCTTGTCACTGTCCACGCCGAACCATGGACCGGCAGGACTCTGCACCCAGTGCTGCACGACGATGCGGTCATGCCCGTCGCTGCGAAGATCCAGGCTTCGGAGGTCGATCGTTTTCCACCCCTCCGCGCCGTCGTAATTCACGATGATCGGCGGGATCAACGTGTTGTAGGACCACACCCAATGGGTGGGAGGGATGGCGCCTTCCGAGGCGTCCCCCGTGATGAACAGGGTATCCTTCGATGCGCGGTCCCCCATGTAGTAGATCTGGATTTCCAGCACCTTGCAGGGTCCGTCGAAAGAAACGATAACGGACTCATTGGTGAAGGAGGGCGTGTTGAAATGCGCTCCTGCTTTCGTGCCGTTGTCGCGTTGAATGAGAACGGGTTGGGCCATGGTTATGGCAGCACTCAGCAGCAATGTCGTGAGAAGGAGCAGTCGTTTCATGGGGTATTCCGGGAATGAAAGACAACAGGCAATTGTAAACAAAATAATACGAAGGACAAGGGCAAGATTCAACGTGGAGGAAAAGCGACCAGAACGATGGTGCTCCGAACGGTATGGTCATGCTCCGAAGTGCGCAGCAGCAATATCCCGGGTCGTCGGAAACTTCGAAAGGACAAGCGTTGTCCAATGCGGAGATTCGTATTCCTTCCTCCGGAAAAAATGCTATGTTTGTATGATGCTCTGAACCATCAAAGGTCCATTCATGCGCAACACCACCTCCGACACCCCTCCGCCCGACGTGAATCTCGCGACGGGTACTCCACCCCAGCCAAAGGAATCCTTCCCCGTTTCGTTCTGGACGGCGAATCTCACGGAGCTGTTCGAGCGCGGCGCCTATTACGCGATGGCAAGTTTCGTCGTGCTGTATCTCGGGCAGCTCGGTCTCGGCGATTACTGGCCCAGTACGCTCAACGGCATCCTGTGGACGCTGGTGTATTTTCTCCCCATCCTGTCCGGCACCATCGCCGATCAGGTGGGATTCAAGCGCTCGCTGCTTGCGGCCTTCGTCATGCTTTCCGCGGGGTATTTTCTTATGGGATACCCGGTATGGTTCGGCGGGGAAATTTTGTATGACATGGTGAGCAGCGACGTGACCGCCGGAGCCGGTGTGATCGTTCCCGTCATCATCGGTATCCTCGTCATCGGCATGGGCGGATCGGTGATCAAGCCCTGCATCTCCGGGACAGTGCAGAAGACCGCGGGTGCCCGCGCGACACTTGCCTTCGGTATTTTCTACATGGTCATCAACATCGGTTCCCTGGTGGGACGTGGCATCAGCTATGTCGTGCGCACCTCTTACGATCTGAGCTTCATCTTCGCCGTGGCCGTGGGATGTTCCGTTGTGGCCTTTTTTGTCGTGCTCTTTCTGTACCACGATACGCAGGAGGACATGGATGCGCGTCGCAACCGAAAGGAACGCCGCAGCGTCAGTCGCATTCTGCTCGACATGGTGATGGTCCTGAAGAACACCCGTTTCGCGCTATTCCTCGTCGTCTCCAGCGGATTTTTCTTCATTTACTCGCAGGTGTACAACGTCATTCCCCTCTATCTCAAGAAAGTGGTGGAAACCGATCCTGCGGTGGACATCTACACCATGGCCAATCCCTTTACCATCGTTTTCTTCCAGCTGCTGATCACAAAGCTTTTCGGGAAGATGAAACCGATCAGTTCCATCATCGTGGGCATCATCATCATCGGGGCATCGATGCTGGTCAACATCATCCCGATTTACGCCGGCGGTGTGCGCCTCGAGGTCTGGGATCTTCTGCCTCTCGGTGCGCTTTTCGCCACACTCACTGTCGCCATGATCGCTTTCGGTGAGTTGTTCACCTCGGCGCGGACGTATGAATACATTGGTGCGCTGGCACCGAAAGGAAAAGAGGGTCTTTTCCTCGGATATGCCAACCTGCCCATGGCCATCGGATCGCTGATCGGTGGTCCTGCAGGTGCTGCAATTTTCAACGAGATCATGTGTACCAACGCCGTCACGCTCGAGAACGGCCTGCTCGAACTCGATCCCACCTGGAACGCCCTCGGCTGGATTGTCCTCATGGGGATCGGCCTCGTCTCGGCTCTGAGCATGTGGTTGTACAATCGATGGCTGCAGAAGCAGGTCGCGTAGAGA
>JAFGKR010000309.1 GCA_016928515.1 Bacteroidota bacterium
AGATGACAAGATGGCAAGATGACAAGATGGCAAGATGACAAGATGGCAAGATTGATCCTGCCATCTTGCCATCCTGATATTTTGCCATTCTTCCTCCTACCCCCCATACTCCTCGGAATAATCCTCCATCGCGGCTTTGATGACGCGTTCCGCTTCTTCCCGACCGTAGACTCGTTCGATGGAAACATTGTGCGGCTGACCGTGCACCATTTTGTAAGTGCTGAAATAATGGCGCAGGCGTTCGACAAGGACGGGTGGGAGTTCGTCGAGATCCTTCACATTCGCCCAGAAGCTGTCCTTGTTGAGCACGGCGATAATTTTGTCGTCAGCTTCCCCGTGGTCATTCATCGCGAGTCCTCCGACGACGCGTGCCTGAAGCACCACGTCTGATCGATTGATCGGACGTTCACTGAGCACACAGATATCCAGCGGATCGCCGTCTCCCCGCTCCGCACTCGGCATCAGTGTGCCGATACGGTTGCCGCAGAACGTCCGCGGAATGAAACCGTACAGCGTCGGCGGCAATGCGGAAGAGCGCTGGGGACGATCGACATGCAGATAGCCGGTGACCTTGTCCAACTCATATTTGACCATATCGAACGGTGTGATTTCGATATAGGCGTTGACGAGTGACGGCGGCTGCGGTCCGGCCTCCAATCCGTGCCAGGGATGCGGCCGCCAGCGATAAAAGGGTGCGGGGAAGGCCATGTTACTGACCGGCTGCGGCTGTGGCCTGCTTGCCGAGTTCCTTGTCGATCAGATAGAGACCGCGGCCGTCATGTCCGATAAGTTCGATCTTGTCGACCAGCGACGAGAACAGTGTTTCTTCCTCATGCTGTTCCGCGACATACCACTGCAGGAAATTCAGCGTCGAGTAGTCCTTCTCCTTGTAGGCGAGATCGACCAGTTCATTGATCTTCGACGTCACGAAGCGTTCGTGCTTGAGAATCTGCTTGAACATGTCGGACAGTGACTCATACTCGGCCTTGGGCTGTTCCATTGCACTGATCACGGCGAGTGCGCCCGTCTCACCGACGTAGGTGAACAGCTTCATCATGTGCATGCGTTCTTCCTCGGAATGGGCACGCAGGAAGGTCTCGCCGCCCTCATAACCCTTCCACGCGCACCATGCGGCCATCTGCAGGTACAGGTTGGATGATTCGAACTCGATCCTGATCTGCTCGTTGAGCGCTTCGATCATGGTGTTGCTTAACATACAATTCTCCTCATGTGGAATGAATAATATCTGTAACGTACGACAGCATTGCTAACATTTGATTGACTCACAGGGACAAAGTGCAAAGTACATAGTGCAGGGATGTCTTTGCACTTTGCACTTTGCACCTTGCACTTTGTACCTCACATCCGGCCAATCGTCATACACTCAGTTCATTGATCAACGCCTTGCAGACATCGACGACATCTTCGACCGGAACGATACGGCGTTCGCCGCTGTGGCGAATCTTGACCTCGATGTTTCCGTCCTTGAGATGCTTCTCACCGACGATGACGTTGAGCGGCATGCCGAGCAGGTCGGCATCCTTGAACTTGAAACCCGGACTGACACCCGCGCGGTCGTCGTAGAGCACTTCCAGTCCGGCTGCTTCAAGGTGATCATGCAGGCGGTCGGCATGCTCACGCACGAGATCGCTTTCGATCTTCACACCGGTGATATGGACGTGGAACGGTGCGATGGAGGGATGCCACGCGATACCGTCCTTGTCGTGACGCTGCTCGATGTGACAAGCCACGATGCGCTCGACGCCGATGCCGTAGCTGCCCATGATGATGGGATGCTCCGTGCCGTTCGCGTCGAGGAAATTGGCCTTCAGCGCTTCGGAATACTTCGTTCCGAGCTTGAAAATGTGTCCGACCTCGATGGCCTTCTTCACCTTGAGCGGCAATCCGTTGATCGGATCCGGCTCGCCCTCCTCCACCATACGCAGGTCATGATATGCCTGAATGTCCGCGTCACGGTCGAGGTCGATATTCCGGTAGTGGAAGCCGTTTTCATTCGCGCCGCTCACCATGTCGTTGGCGTGCTCGAGACGCGTGTCCGCGATCTGCGGGAGTTTCGTCTTCAGGTTCACCGGACCAATCGATCCGGCATTCGCGCCGGTCAACGCGAGAAGCTCCTCATCATGCGCGGGACGAATGACATTGGCCTTCAGTGCGGTTTGCAGTTTCGACTCATTGAGCTGGTCGTTGCCGCTCATGAAGATCAACCAGGGCTTCTCGTCTGCGAAATACACGAGGGCCTTGGCGCAGCGTTCGGCGGGAAGACCGAACTGCTCGACGAGATCGTCGATCGCTTTGGCGTTCGGCGTGGCGAACTTTTCCACCTCCGGATTCTCGTCCACGCGTCCGATCGGCGGCAGTTTCGACGTCGCGACCTCGATATTCGCCGCGTAGCCGCTCTCCATATTGAAGGCGCAGAGGTCTTCCCCCGCATCGCTTTCCACCATGAATTCCTGCGACCCGCTGCCGCCCATGGCACCGGACGACGCACCGACGACGAAGTAATTCAGTCCGCAGCGATCGTAGATGCGACAATAGGCATCGAAATGCTTCTGATAGCTCTCATCGAGTCCCTCCCAGCTGTTGTCGAGCGAATACGCGTCCTTCATCAGGAACTGCCGGCTCCGGATCACGCCGGATTTCGGGCGTGGCTCGTTGCGGAATTTCGTCTGGATCTGATACCAGATCTGCGGCATGTCCTTATAGGAATGCACAAACGCCTGGGCGATATGCGTAATGATCTCTTCGTGTGTGGGCGCGAGCACCAGGTCACGGTTCTTGATGTGGAACATCGTATCCCCGAACGCCTCGACGCGACCGGTTTCCTCCCAGATCTCCTTCGGATTCAGCGCGGGAAGGTGCAGTTCCATGCCACCGATGGCGTCCATTTCCTCACGAATGATCTGCATCACCTTTTTCCAGACGCGGTAGCCCAGCGGCAGGAGCGAATAGATGCCCGATGACAGGCCACGGATCATGCCGGCGCGCAGCATGAGCTGATGGCTCGGGATGACCGCTTCCGCGGGGATTTCCTTAAGCGTGGGGATGAAATAGCGGGTCAGACGCATACGGATTCTTCTCGTTTGTTGTGCAGAAATCGCAATCCATCAATATAGCGTTCATCCCCCAGCAGAACAACCGGAGGATGAGACACAGGTAAAAACGGCACGCGGGGAACCATCGGATACGTGTTCTTCAACCTTCCGCGCCCTTGCCTTCCACGCCCTGGAGGGTGTCGACGTCCGCCGCAGGCGAACGGAGGCGGACATTTCCGTTTTCCATGCGGGGAAGTCAGCTGCGCGCGAACTGCAGGAGCGGCCGGATATCCCCGGCATCCGCGGCGCGGAGAGCGGCCAGGTATGCGGTGCGCGCTTCGCCGGATTGGCGGAGCGATTCCCTTCCCCAGCTGAATACCGGACGATCGAAGACGTTCTCGGCAAGCACATCCGCCATCAGACGTGCATGTCTCCCGTTGCCGTTCACAAAACAATGAATGAACACCAGGCGATGCTTGAACCGCACCGCAATTTCATCACCGTCATACGTCGCATTCGTGATCCAGAATCGGACATCGTCCAGCAGCGTACGCAGTGCGACAGGGATTTCGTACTTGTCCACTCCAATATTCTTGTTGCTGCGCCTGAATTCTCCCGCCCACAGCCAGACGTCACCGAACATTCGCATGTGCAGGCCTTTCACGAAACGTTCGGTGAGAATCTCCTCCGCCGGAAAGGAGTGAAACATCGTCCATTGTACCGCGGATTCGATATTCTGCTGCTCGAACTCGTCGAGCTCCCGCTGTGTGGATATCGTCGGAATCAACAGATCGGCTTTCTCATCCTCGTCAATCAGGGTCTGTCCCGTGATGTACTTGAGATTCAATCCCATAACTGCCTCGGCAGGCTGATCAGCAGTTCCTTTTTCTTTTCCTCGATCGCATTTTTCATACGGCGGGCAGAGATTTCCTGACCTTCCAGTTCCATTGTTGTCGCCGTGCGGAGAACGATGCTGCTCGCCACTTCCGCGGCTCGTTTTTCCACCATTTTACCCAACGCGCCGTCCTTCGGCAGTAATGCGTACACGAGGTACATGTCGAGTGCCTCTGCGGCCTCGCTGAGACTGCGCAGTGTGATCGACCCGCTTTCCTCTCGCTGCTCGATTTCTCGCACGCTCGACGTACTGATATGCAGTCGCTCCGCGAGCTGGCGCAGCGACATGCCGATGGCCAGTCGCACCGTGCGGACCCATCCCCCTTCCGGCGGTGCGATCGATCGCATCACCTTGATTTTGGCGAATTTTCTGTCCAATTGCTCGATGGCGAGTTGTTTCGCGGCGGTTTTCATTTCGAATCCTGGATTTATTTATGCGGGTATAGCCAATGTTTACGACTGCTAATATATGGCTTAAACCATTATAGTACAAATTATTTTCCTGGTTATACCAATTAGTAATCAGGGCAATTTTATGGATATATTCACATGTATAGACTTACTATTTATGGGTATTACCACATCTATTTGCGCCTTCGTATCCGTGCAATCCGCTCCGACATGCAACGGATCGGAGCTTCCGATCATCGGACCGTGACTCCGGAGTGACGGGTCGGAGATGCAGAGAGCCGAAACTTGTCGTCGAGCTGATGTGTTGCAAGTGATTGTGGTGTAAGGTGTTTTGTCTTCCGTCCTCATGAACCTCAGAGGTTGATCATGAGATTTTTTTCCGCCATCATCCCGCTTCTCGTCCTTCTCTCCGTCCGGCCGTTGTATGCGCAATGTTCCGATGCAGGAGTCTGCGCCATCGGCGGAATGGACACGGAAGATCGGCCCCTGCATTTCGGATTGCAATACGGGTTCGGGATCAGCGGGAGTCCGGATGACCTCACATCCCACGGCGTCACGCTGGAAGCCGGTGCCCTGGTCCTTCCGGGTTCACGCGTCAGCATCCGCTTGCCGTGGGTGGCGGTTGACGGTCCCCTGGGTACCGCGCAGGGATTTGGAGATGTCGCAATTGTGTGGGATCAACGTATTCTCGGTTCCCTCGACGGTGAATGGCGCGTGCAGGTGGGAGGCATCTTTGCAACCGGCGCGGTGAATGCAGGCGGGCTGCCGCAGACATATCAGCAGGGACTCGGAACGAACGATCTCCTCTTCGGGGTGACGCATACGCGGAAATCCTGGCTTTTCGCGATGGGCTATCAGCTCTCGAACGGACGTAGCGACAATGCCGTCACGCGTCTGGCGCGCGGTGATGATGTTCTCGCGCGAATCGGTTACGGCACAGCGGTGGAGGATTTCGATCTCGGCATCGAGGTGTTGACGATCAAGCGCGTGTCAGAATCGAGCGTACAGGATCCCGACCGTCCGGCGGAGAGCGCCTTCGTCTCCGTCCCCGACAGCGATCATCTGCAGGTGAACCTCATCGGTACGGTCTCACATCTCCTCAGCAGGCGTGTGCGACTACAGTTGCTCGCGGCATTGCCGTTTCTTCAGCGCGACGTCAATCTCGACGGACGCAAGCGCGCTCTGACGCTCGAACTCGGCGTGCAGTACCGGCTCTAGAGTTCCGACAGGCTGAAAACGGCGGAGCGTGCCCGGGAGTCACGGACACGCATTCGCAGAGACTGATGGTACTGATATGCTCACTTCCAGTTCGGAAAAATAAAATCGTCCGAATCGTCACTGATCGTCAGCACGAACGTCTGCGTGGAGGACGGGACCCAGATGTCGTGCGTGTCGTTCGTTTCCTTTCCCTCGCCCACATCGAAACCGGCGTTGAACGCGGCCAACCAGTTGAGTGTCGGATGCGACGCCCATTCCGCCGGGTTTCCGTCGATGTAAATGATTCCGGTATTGACGACGGCACCGAACAACGCGGTGATCTCCTGTTTCGAGACGACATGCGGTTTGGTGTCGGGAAAATCCGCCAGAACGATCACGCCGACACCGACATCCGGCCGGCCGTCGGGACTGATGTTCATGGCGGTTCGCGGCGGAGCGTCGAGAGTCAGGGTAAACGTTCCGGCCTGGATATCCACGCTTCCCTCGCCGTAGAGGTACGAGTAATCAACTCCATTCCCGTCGACATCCCATATGACGCAGAGTTTTGCGTCCGGTGGCACGGTCATGTCCGGATCGATCTGCAGTGATCCGCTTATGGTGATGGCGCGTTGCTGTATGGTGGGGGATGCGGGATCGTCGTCATCGCTGCATCCGACGAAAAGAAGCATTCCTGCGAGCATGAAAAGAGTCGAAACGCGGCGCATTTTCATGTGACCTCCAGATTGGTTTGATGATGGAATGACGGCTGTGTCATCCGTCTGATGACATGTCCGTTTCGCGGTCAGAACAGGCATACTTCCGCGAATGAACCTGTCGTATACGCATCAACAGTTCGGAGGTTCCGGATTTTTCAGAGAACCTCCCCGCCTCATTTCCCTGTTCATCCTGAGCTCAGACGGTGACGGTCGGAGATCGAAGAAAGATTTATTCCCTTGTCGCCGTGAAGCGTGTTGTGAAGACGAGTTTTCCCGATTCGATGTCGGTCGCGATCCGCTCCCCTTTAAAACGTGTTCCTTCCGAATTGAGTGTCCCCTTGAACTCGAGAACCACGCTGTAGCTTTTCTGCGTCTCGCGGGTTTCGAGTGTAATGCTGACAGGTTCGCGCTGTTTCAGAAGGATCTCACCGGCATCGGAGCATTTTCCCATCAGGGCGTATTCGGTCGACCCCGTGACATACAGTCCCTTCACGGTATTTCCCCGCTGATCGAGTTCGAAGGTACCATCATGCATCAGCACGCCGCCGTCGGTTACGACTCCGAGGCTCCATGTTCCCGCGATGTTCGGAGTCGTATCGTCCATTTCGTCGGTCTGGCTCATCGCCAATGCCGGGAGCAGGAGAATGATGCATGCAAACAGCAGGGCGTTTATTGATCTCTTCACGGTGACTCCTTCGAGATGTCTGATGAAAATGAATCGCTGTACCCCCGGGGTGACTCGAACACCCGACCTGCGGTTTAGGAATTCCGGATCTGGTATCTCTGGATCATCCCGAACGCCTGTTTTTCCGGTGTTTCCATCATCCACGTTCTATCGAAGTGTCGATCCTGGTAGACACTTCAGTAGACACTCGTTATTTCCTGCGAAGATACGAAAAACGGAGGGACGATTCCACCCTGCCGCGGAAACCGGTACGAACGCGGGGAAACCACCCGCTTTCATCGATGTCTGTTTTCATCGCTGTCTGCTTTCATCGCTGTGTGACCTTCGATTCCTCGGGCGTCACGATTCCCATGTATGATCGTTTCCTCGTCCGGTAC
>JAFGKR010000059.1 GCA_016928515.1 Bacteroidota bacterium
GAGATCGGGAAAGCGAAGAAGATCGTGCGGGCATTCGATGATGCGGAACGGCGCGGGTTGGGTGTCGTGTCGCTCGGAACGAAAATGATCGATCCGCCTGTCGTCAAACGTGCCCTGCGCATCGTGACGCTGGCCATCAAATCGGGTGTGCTGCCGCAGAACTGGAAGGAGATGCAAGATGAAGGGTAAGATGGTCATGAACGCCGCGGGACGCGAGGTCCTCACCGAAATCAACGGTCGACCGGCCGTTCCCTTTCAGGGAGTCGGAAAACACCAGCCGGGGGGATACAAGGCAGCACCACCCATCCCCTCCTGTGCGGATTACCCTCAGGACGGCAACAAGGTAGTCGCCGATCTGAAAACCGCCTTGCAGAATGTGGGAATCCGTGACGGGATGACGATCTCCTCCCATCACCATTTCCGGAACGGCGATCTCGTCGCCAACCGCGTCTTCGATGCTGCAGCGGAACTCGGCGTGAAGGACCTGCGCTGGTTCCCCTCGGCATCCTTCCCGTGCCATGCGCCGCTGATCGCACATCTCGACAGCGGCGTCATCCACCACATCGAAGGATCGATGAATGGTCCCCTGGGCGAATACGCATCGGCGGGTCGGATGCGCGGTCTGGGGGTGCTGCGTTCCCATGGCGGCCGCTACCAGGCGATACAGGACGGCGAGGTGCACATCGACATCGCCGTGATCGCGGCACCGACCTCTGATCCCTTCGGGAACTGCAACGGCGTCACCGGTCCGTCCGCCTGCGGTGGATTGGGCTTCGCGCTCGCCGATTCACAATACGCAGACAAGGTCATCGTCGTGACCGATAACCTTGTGCCGTTCCCCTGCGTGCCGTGGCAGATCATGGGGAATCATGTCGACGCCGTGGTGGTCACCGACAAGATCGGGGAGCCGGAGAAAATCGTCAGCGGTACCACGAACATCACGAAAAGTCCCGACCGCCTGCTCATTGCCGAACTCACAGCGCGTTTCGTCGAGGCGGCCGGTATTCTCCGCGACGGATTCTCCTTTCAGTCCGGTGCGGGCGGCACGTCTCTGGCGTTCGCGATTTTCCTTCGAGACATGATGCGCGAGAAAGGCATCCGGGCCCGTTTCGTACGCGGTGGGAGCACGCAGTATCTCGTGGATATGCTGGAGGAGGGATTGACCGACTACATTCTCGACGGACAGACGTTCGATCTTGCCGGTGTGCAATCCATGCGAGACAACACCCATCACATCCATACCAATCCCTTTGTCAGCTACAACTATCACAACAAGGGGAACATCGCGTCGATGGTTGACGTGGTCGTTCTCGGTGCCACCGAGGTGGATGTCCATTTCAACGCCAACGTCGTCACACACAGCGACGGTCGGCTTCTGCACGGGATCGGCGGTTGGCAAAACTGTCTCTTCTCGAAATGCACCATCCTTCCGATTCCCAGCTTTCGCGACCGCATTCCCGTCATCGTCGACAATGTGACCACGCTCTGCGGTCCGGGTGAGTTGATCGACGTCATTGTCACCGAGCGAGGCATTGCAATCAATCCCCTTCGGCAGGATCTCATCGGCGCCACGCGTCATTCCGGACTTCCGATTCTTCCGATCGAGGATATCAAGCGGGAAGTCGAATCCATCTGCGGGGGTGCGCCCGACAAGCCGCGATGTACCGACAACGTCATAGCGGCTATCAAATGGGTGGACGGAACGGTGATCGATGTCGTGAGGCAGGTGTGAAATAGCAAGATGGCAAGATGGCAGAATCTTGCCATTTTGCCATGTTGGCATCTTGCTATTTGATGATCATCCTCGCTCCCGCATAATGCCTGCGGTAGTAGTCGTCCTCAAGGGATGAGATGATGACGCCGCGGCGGGTGGAGGAGTGGATGAAGCGGTTTTCACCGAGGTAGATTCCTACATGCGTGATGCCTTTGCCGGCGGTATTGGCGAAGAACACGAGATCGGCGGGGAGCAGGTCTCTGCGATCACGGGAGCGTCCCTTCCTGATCAGATCGCTTGCGCGCCGGGGGAGGGTCACCCCGAATCTTCCGAAGACGGCGTGAACCAGTCCTGAGCAATCCACCCCGCGCCGCGTATTTCCCCCGTACTGGTAGGGTGTCCCGAGCCATCGATAAGATTCCATCACTACCGCCCGCCGTCCGCTGCTGATCGATACCGGGAGCGGGGGAGCACCGGAGGGCGTCGTCGCGGACGATTCCCTGGACGAACTGCAGGCGGACAACAGCACAGCTGCGAGCAGAGTGGATGTGAGCAGGATTCGGTTTTTGGACTGACGCATCTATCGGATAAAATGTTATGGGGTAAAGATAAAGGAATCTGTGAGGTGTGGAAAGCAGATGGGGAGAAAGGATGGCAGAAGGAAGGGGGATCAGAATTTTCTGCATCCGTTTTTCGTCTTGCATCACACCCACTCGCGGTGCTATATTTATTCGTCTGGGGCTGTAGCTCAGTTGGGAGAGCGCTACATTCGCATTGTAGAGGTCGAGGGTTCGACTCCCTTCAGCTCCACAAGAAATATGTTCGAACAAAGTCTGGTTGTATGGACGTGCGCATTTTCCCCAATTCCAGAATCCATCCCACGTTAAAACCAGAACTTCGGAAGTAAGTGCATCTCTTGAGGTGCACTTTTTTATGCTCCGCGTCGGAGACATATTGTCCGGGCTTCTGGAATGGGCACCTGCTTCCCTTGCATGGGAGCGGGACAATATCGGTTTGCTCATCGGATCCGCTGACCGGGAGGTCACGCGTGTCCTTGTCTGCCTTGACGTGACTGCGGAGATCCTCACCGAGGCGGTGCAGCGGGGCGCTCAGTGCATCGTGGCCCATCATCCCCTGATTTTCCATCCCCTGAAATCGATTCAGACCGACACCACCCACGGTGCGCTGTTGGCTGGGTTGCTGCGTGCGAACATCAGCGTCATCGCCATGCATACCAACGCAGACGCGGCACGCGGAGGACTCAACACCGGGCTCGCCGCATTACTGGGTATTCGGAACGGGAGACGCCTCGATGCCATCGATGAAGTGGAGCAGGAGCAGGGAATCGGGGTTGTAGGGGATCTGGCGGAAGCGCTCCACGTGCGGGATTTTCTCTCTGCTGTCAAAAAGGCACTCGGATGTAGCGTGTTACGCTGTACGCCGTTTGCCGAGGATCGCCTGATCCGCCGCGTCGCCGTCTGCAGCGGCGCCGGATCGTCGTATGTGCCGGCGGCTGTCGCCACCGGTGCAGATGCATTCGTCACTGCCGATCTCACGCATCACACCTTCCTCGACTTTCAGTCGGATATTCTGCTCGTCGATGCCGGGCATTACGAGACCGAACGGCTGTTCATTTCTCTCTGTGCGGAAGAACTGCAGCGGCGGTTTTTCGAAGACACACAAAAAATTGATATTTTACGAACGCATACGGATACAAATCCGGTGTGGTTCACATAGGTCGGAAGAACCAAAGGAGATCCCTTGAAAAACGTACTTCAATCGCTGTACCTGCTTCAGCTGCTGGATACTGAGCTTGACGAACTCCGCGAACTGCGCGGTGATCTTCCGGATACGGTCAATAAAATGGATGAAGAGCGGACCATGCTCATCGGTCGTATCGAGGAGTGCGAGCAAGCCCTCAAAAAGGGCGCCGTCGAACGGCAGCAGATGGAGAAGCAATCCCTGGAGCTGATCGCCAAGATCGACCGCTATAAGGGGCAGCAGCTCGAAGTGACCAACAACAAGGAATACGACGCGCTGACCCGCGAGATGGAAACCGCGGAAAACACCATCATGAGCAATGAATCCGAGATCGAGCGCTTCATCGAGCAGGCCGAGGAGCTGAAAACCAGCAAGACCGATCTCGAAGGACGCCGCGATGAACTGGAAAAGGAACTCGAAGTGAAACGCGAGGAGCTCGAAGAAATTCTCGCGACCACCCGCGAAGAGGAAAAATCGCTGGAAACGCGCCGGGAAGCCGTTCTCAAGGAAATCAAGGAGCGGGATCTGGTGTTGTATACACGTATCCGGGAAGCGAAAGGCAAGGCCGTCGCACCCATTCGACGGGAATCCTGCAGCGGCTGTTACAACATTGTCCCGCCCCAGCTGATTCTCGAAGTGAAAAAGAACGACCGGCTTTTCACCTGCGAACACTGTGGTCGCATTCTCGTGTCGGAAGAAATTGCTCAGGAAACGAGCATTTGACAGGCGGGCTCGTGCCCATCGGGCAGCCGCCTCTGCTTCGGCAGGGGAGGAAAGTCCGAACTCCGCAGGGCAGGGTGCCGGATAACATCCGGGCGTCGCAAGGCGACGGAAAGTGCAACAGAAAACACACCGCCCCGCTTCGGCGAGGTAAGGGTGAAAAGGTGCGGTAAGAGCGCACCGGCAGACTGGCAACAGTCTGGCCTGGCAAACCCCACCCGGAGCAAGACCATGTAGGAGTGCCGTCGAAAGAACTGCGTAGCCCGCGCAGTGTGCGCCTCAGGCGTACCGGCTCTCGGGTAGGTCGCGTGAATCCCGCGGTGACGCGGGATCCAGATAGATGGCTGCCTCTTCCGTTTCGACGGAAAAGACAGAATTCGGCTTACAGATGGGCTCGAGTCCCGCATTGTTCACGGAATTTGATAAAAATGAGTTGAGAATATGTTTACAGTACAAAATAACAAAAGGATTCACTCATGGACGCAAAATGGAGCATTAGGTCCCCCGGGGACCCTGCCAAGGTGCGTCGGCTGGTTGAGGAGATTCATGTACCTCAAGTCATCGCTTCGATCCTGATCAACCGCGGAATCGAGGATTACGAGACCGCGAAAGCGTTTTTCCGCCCCTCACTGGATCAGCTGCACAACCCCTTTCTCATGCATGACATGGAGAAGGCGGTGCAACGCATTGTCTCCGCCCGCAACCGCGAGGAAAAAATCCTCGTGTACGGGGATTACGACGTGGACGGAACCAACAGCGCCAGCCTCCTGTACCTCTTTCTTCAAAGAATCGGGTGTCACGTCGAGGTCTATATCCCCGATCGCATGAGCGAGGGATACGGCATCTCGGAAGCCGGTATCGACTACGCAGTCAGCATCGGTACCACGCTGCTGATATCCATCGACTGCGGTATCACCGCGGTCACGCAGGTGGAGTATGCGAAGACGAAGAATATCGATGTGATCATCTGTGACCACCATGAACCGGGGAATGAAATCCCCGATGCGCATGCCGTGCTCGACCCGCTCAAACCAGGCGATCTCTATCCCTTCAAGTACCTGTCCGGCGCCGGAGTCGGATTCAAACTGCTGCAGGGACTCGGGGAATATTACGCGATGCGCGAAGTACCCTACGAGTACCTCGATTTTGTCGCCATCGCCGCCGCCGCCGACATCGTTCCTATGGTCGGAGAAAACCGTATTCTCGTGCATTACGGACTGAAGATCATCAACGAACACCCACGGGCCGGCATCCGGGCGCTGATGGACTCTTCCAACCTGCGCTACGGCGACTTGACCGCGCAGCAGATCGTCTTTGTGATGGCTCCGCGCATCAATGCCGTCGGTCGTCTCGGTGACGCCACACGCGCCGTCGAACTGCTCACCTGTGATGAGGATACGAGAGCACGGGAGTGTGCACTCATCCTCGAAGAGGAAAATCGCAATCGCCGTGTCATCGACGAAGAGACATTCAACCAGGCGGCCATTGCCGCGGAGGCGTTCCTTGCCGGAGACGAGCAGAAACCGATTATTCTGCACAACGGTGACTGGCATCCCGGTGTCATCGGTATTGTCGCATCGCGGCTGGTGGAAAAGTTCTACCGACCGACCGTGATGCTCACCACCATCGACGGTGTCGCCAAGGGATCGGCCCGCAGCATCATGAATTTCAATATTTATGAAGCCCTGCGCCGTTGCGAGCATCTGCTGCTGCAGTTCGGCGGCCACAAGTATGCGGCGGGGCTGGCCCTGAATATCGAGAACATCCCCGAGTTTCGTGATTGCTTCATGGCGGTGGCGGAGGAAATGCTCGACGAAGAGATGCTGACTCATGAAATCCTTGCGGATGCGATGATACGACTGCCGGAAATCACGCCACGGTTTTTCCGCATTCTCAAGCAGTTCGCCCCGTTCGGTCCAGGGAACATGCGCCCGGTTTTTTTCAGCACGGATGTGGAGGTCTTCGGCACACCACGTATTGTCGGTCGCGACCATCTCAAACTCAAGGTGCGGCAGGACGGTGTCGTATTCGATTGTATCGGTTTCGGTCTCGGGTCACTTCTCCCTATCGTTCTCCCGGAGCACGCGCGCATAGACATGCTGTTCACCATAGAAGAAAATTCGTGGAACGGCAACGTCTTCCCGCAGCTCAAGCTGAAGGACATACGTCCGGTCAATCAGGAACGGACACAGGGTGAAATCCTGGCACAGATTCAGAGTTTTCAAAGCGAATAGAAATCATCCACTTTCACTGGAGGTCATGATGTCCGGTCATTCGAAATGGGCGACGATCAAGCGCGCCAAGGGAGCCAAGGATGCTGCCCGCGGCAAGCTGTTCGGTCGCATCATCAAGGAAATAACCATCGCGGCACGCGATGGCGGTGGAGATCCCGACGGCAATCCCCGGCTGCGGCTCGCCATCGACAAGGCAAAGGGCGCGAACATGCCCAATGACAATATCAACCGTGCCATCAAACGGGGTACCGGGGAGCTCGAGGGCGTCAATTATGAGGAAATCAGCTACGAAGGATACGGTCCCGGAGGAGTCGCCTTCCTGATAGAGACGATCACCGACAACAAAAACCGCACCGTTGCCGAAATCCGCCATATTTTTTCCAAAAACAACGGGAATCTCGCCGAAAACGGCAGTGTCTCATGGAAGTTCGATCGGAAAGGAGTCATAAGCCTCCCGAAGAATTACGAGGAAGAGGAACTGATGCTCATCGCTCTCGAAGCGGGTGCGGACGATATGACCACTGAGGACGATCACTTCGAGATCATTACGCAACCGACACAGTTCGAAGACGTCAAGAAGGCGCTGGAAACAAGCGGTATGGAAATCAGCGAAGCCGAAGTGCAGATGATTCCCCAGAACACACTGAAGGTGGAAGGGAAGGAAGCTGAGGGGGTCATCCGTCTCCTGGAAGCCCTGGAGGAGCACGACGACGTACAGAACGTGTACGCCGACTTTGACATCGACGCCGATGTCATGGAATCGATGCAGTAGCAGCATGCTGATATTGGGCGTCGACCCCGGATCACTCGTCACCGGTTACGGTATCATCGAAACGCAGGGAAACAGCTACCGTCGGACCGCATCAGGCATCATCTCGATGCGTCCCTCAGATACGGTCGCGATCAGGTTGCGCAAGGTATATGACGGCTTGATCGCAGTCATCGACGCGCATCATCCAGACGAATTCTGCGTCGAAACGGCATTCTATGGGAAAAATATCCAATCGACGCTCAAGCTCGGCCAGGTGCGCGGCGTCGCGATCCTCGCTGCTGTGCATCGGCAACTTGCCATCACGGAGTATTCTCCCCGGGAAATTAAACGCTCGGTGACCGGCAGCGGCGCCGCATCCAAGCAGCAGGTCGAATACATGGTCAAGGTCATCCTTGGCATCGAGGAGGCGTTTCGCAAATCCGACGAAGCCGACGGCCTTGCCCTCGCAGTTTGCCATGCGATGCAACTCTCCGCGCCGCGAAAAGGACGCCGCAGCTGGGAGCAGTTTCTCGAAAGCCACCCGGAACGGATAAAGAAATGATTGAATTTCTGCACGGAACACTCGTCTCCAGAGAACCGGTGTCCGCCGTCATCGATATACACGGCGTCGGCTATCAAGTTCACATCCCCCTGTCCACCTACGAAGCGCTTCCGGAAATCGGTGCAGACGTTACCCTGCTCACACATCTGCACGTTCGTGAAGATGCCATGCAGCTGTACGGCTTTCTGACCGCGACAGAGCGTCACATGTTCCGAAGGCTGCAGAGTATCTCAGGCATCGGTTCCCGTATGGCGCTGAACATCCTTTCCGGCGTTGCACCCGACGATTTGCGTCAGCGCGTGAGGGCAGGTGACGTCGCTGCGCTGATCCGCATCCCCGGCATCGGCCGAAAAACCGCCGAGCGAATCGTCGTTGAACTGCGAGACAGCTTTTCACGGGAATTCACCGGTGAGGGCCTTGCCGATTCGGAATCCCGCGGAGCACGGGAGGAAGCGCTCATGGCTCTGCAAGCGCTCGGATATGCTCGCAACGCCGCGGAAAAAGCACTTTCTGCCGTTCAGCGAGTGGGAGAGAGCGGGACACAGCAGCCCTCAGAGCTGATAAAAAAAGCACTGCAAGAGCTGAATTCCCGGTAACTCGTTTCATAGCAAGAGATTAATTTTTTTTGCCTAAACCCTTGCTTTAAGAGAACGGCTTATGTATATTTACATCGCATTCACTGTTTCCAAGAGCCAACTCTAGTCTTCCTCCCTCCTCAGCTTTAGTTGGCTCTTTTTATTTTCCCCCGCGCTGTCTCACCTTCTGAGGCAGCTTTTTTTTGGATGCAATACTCAGAGGGCATCTTCGCCGGATTCCTCGGTACGAATGCGTATGGCGTCTTCGACGGGAAGGACGAATATTTTTCCGTCACCGATCTGTCCGGTGGATGCGAATTTGATGATGCAATCGATCACGGGATCGGTCATGTGGTCGGGGATCACGATTTCGATTTTCAGTTTCGGGAGAGTATCTATCTGGTACTCCGCGCCGCGGTAGGTTTCGGTATGTCCTTTCTGTCGTCCGAAACCACGCACTTCGGAAATGGTCATCCCGAAAATCCCGATTTCCTGCAGGCCGTCCCGCACATCGTCGAGTTTGAACGGACGAATGATCGCTTCGATTTTCTTCATGGTGCACCGTGAGCGTGGCGGAGCTGTAATCGCGGAAATTACTGCCGGACACGGGAAGATGCAAAGTTTGTTCTTGTTCTCCAGTTTCGTAACATCGTGCTGTATCCATCGAAGCAATCGGTTCGTATCGTCTGAGTATCCCGGAGTTTCCCCGACGTGTATCCAGCCGTGTTTTCCCTCATACGACCTGAAGCGCACTCCCGCCTGTTGCTTGTTCTCCGTCCGGTGATGATCATCCCGGTGTTTCTCTGGGCGTTCCTCTATTCCATCGGAGCAGCCGTCATCCATTTCCTGTCCTTCTGGTCGATCATGTTCAGCGGAAAGCATCCTGCCGTGCTCTGGGACTTCCTGGAAGGATATTTCCGCTTCGCGGCCAAGATGCAGGCGTACATGCTATATCTGTCCGACCAGTACCCTCCGTTCACCGGGGGATCGGAACTGCCGCATGAGGTGATGATTCATGTCGAGTATGCCGCGCGTATGTCGCGCACCACGACGTTCTTTCGTCCGTTGCTTCTCTTCCCGCATTTCTTTTTCTGCATCGGCTATTCCGCCGTGTACGGTATCGTGCATGTTCTCATTTTCTGGACGGTTCTTTTCTCAGGCCGGATGCCGGAATGGCAGCGCGAACAGGCAGAGGCCTATTTCGTGTATATGTCTCGTATCTCCGCCTATGCACTGCTTCTCGTCGATGAGTATCCCCCGTTCAACGGCAGCCAGCCACGCGCGGCGGAACTGCTTTTCGGATGATAGGAGGCAGATGATCAGAGTTTCCGGGTATGAGATTGCATTGTCGGTATTGTTGGACATTTGCCCATTTTTTCATAGTTTCTCCACGCTTGCTTGTCTTTAGCAACTACTGATATTGACACATGCTGACAGAATTTGGCAAGGCCTTCATCTTCATCATCCTCGGCCTGGTATTCGTTGCCTTGGGCCTACTGGTCGCGAAACTGATCCGTCCGAACAATCCCACGGCGGAGAAACTTCTGCCCTACGAATGCGGGGAGGATCCCATCGGTCCACAATGGATGAAATTCAACGTCCGCTTTTATGTGGTCGCCCTCATCTTCATTCTGTTCGATGTCGAGCTGGTGCTGCTCTTTCCCTGGGCGATCGTCTTTCAAAAGATCGGGATGTTCGCATATGTCGCGGGTGCATTGTTCATCGTGATTCTCTTTCTGGCGGATTTTTACCTGTGGGCGAAAGGGGATCTGGAATGGGTCCGACCCGAACAGCGCATCCCTCGATGGGAGAACCTGGTTGATCATGCAGCATTGCGACGCAAGACCGATGCGAATGCGCCGCTTCCATCCGCCGACGCTCGTCCCGCCACACAGACAGACTGAGATCGAAAGGAGTCTTCATGGGTCTTCTCGACAAGCAATTCGATGACGGCAATATTGTTCTCACATCGCTTGAAGGGGTATTGAACTGGGCACGGCTCTGTTCCCTGTGGCAGATGTCCTTCGGACTGGCATGCTGCGCCATCGAGATGATGGCGGCCAGCGCCTCGCACAACGACATTATGCGCTTCGGCGTCCTGCCACGACCGAGTCCCCGGCAATGCGACGTGATGATCGTTGCCGGCACCGTCACCCTGAAAATGGCCAGCCGCGTCAAGCGTCTCTATGAACAGATGGCCGAACCGCGTTACGTCGTCTCCATGGGCAGCTGCTCGAACTGCGGTGGACCATACTGGGAACACGGGTATCACGTGCTGAAGGGTGTGGACCGTGTCGTCCCTGTTGACGTATACGTGCCCGGTTGTCCTCCGCGTCCCGAGGCGCTGCTGGAGGGATGGATGCGGCTCCAGGAGAAGGTGCGCGACTTCTCCCTGGTGAAACCACAGAACGGAAAACCGCAAAACGGGAGGGCATGAGCATGAACACAAAGGATATGTTCGATCATCTTGCGGCCTTGTTCCCGGATCTGGAGCTGCAGTTGGACGAGGACGTTCCCTGCATCATTGTTCCGCCTGACGCGATCCGCGAGGTTGGGCTGCAACTGCGCGACGACGAGCAACTGCTGCTGGATTCATTGATGTGCCTCAGCGGTGTGGATTTCGCCGACGGCACACTCGGTGTTGTCTATCATCTTCATTCCATGCTGCACAATCACAAATTGACAGTGAAGGTTGTCGTTCCGGTGGAAAATCCACACGTCCAGACCGTGGAACGCGTCTGGCGCACTGCCGACTGGCATGAAAGGGAAGCGTACGATCTGATCGGCGTCATCTTCGACGGACACCGCGACCTGCGCCGCATTCTCAATCCGTACGACTGGGAAGGCCATCCATTGCGGAAAGATTACGAGGTCCCTGAATTCTACAACGGCATGAAAGTACCTTACTGATCAGGATCATGAGTATATGAGCCAGACACTCGAAGCGCTGCAGGAAGATATCGCGGCCGGCCGCCTCAAAACAGATGAACTCGTCCTCAACATGGGACCGCAGCACCCTTCAACACATGGTGTCCTGCGCCTCGAACTCGTTCTCGACGGCGAGGCCGTGGTCAAGGTCATTCCGCATCTGGGCTATCTGCACCGTTGTTTCGAAAAGCATGCGGAGGCCATGACCTACCCGCAGGTCATCCCGTACACCGACCGCATGGACTACCTCGCGGCGATGAACAACAACCACGGCTACGCGCTTGCGATAGAGCGCCTCATGGGTATCGAGTTGCCCGAACGCGTCGAATACATTCGTGTCATCATGGCCGAACTGCAGCGCATCGCTTCTCACCTGGTGGCCATCGGCACCTTTGGTATGGACATCGGCGCATTCACGCCTTTCCTGTATTGTTTCCGCGACCGTGAATACATCCTCGATATTTTCGAGCGCACCTGTGGTGCCCGGTTGCTGTACAATTACATGTGGGTTGGCGGTCTCTCGCATGACGTGCACGACGGATTTGAGAAAGACGTGCGGGATTTCATCAAGCGATTTCGACCGACGATCAAGGAGGTGAACGACCTCCTGAACTACAATAAAATTTTCATCGAACGCACCGCCAACATTGGTGTGCTTCCCGTCGACGTAGCCGTCAGTTACGGCTGCTCAGGTCCCATGCTCCGCGGCTCGGGCGTGGATTTCGATCTGCGGCGCGACGATCCCTATTCGATCTACGACCGCTTCGACTGGCAGGTCTGCGTCGGGAAGGGGGAAGCCGGCACGGTGGGTGACTGTTGGGATCGCCACATGGTTCGCGTCTGGGAAATGGAGCAGAGCTGCAACATCATCGAACAGGCGCTCGAGACCTTTCCGCCCGGAGATATCACCGAAGCGATACCGAAACGCATTCGTCCGCCCAAGGGGGAAATCTACACCCGCGTCGAGAATCCCCGCGGAGAGCTCGGATATTACGTCATCTCCGACGGCTCGGCGAATCCCTTCCGCGTCAAGGCGCGGGGTCCCAGTTTCGTTAACCTCAGCGTGATCGACGAGATCTCCCGCGGTCATCTCATCGCCGACATCGTGGCCATCCTGGGCAGTATCGACATCGTCCTCGGAGAAATCGACCGGTAAATCAGCAACTACTGCGCACGGACCTTTATGGAATCATTGCTCCAATCTCTGCTCGGCGACAATCTCCTGACCCTCGTGCTCTACTGCGCACTGCCGCTGGTATTCCTGCTGCTGTATGCGCTGCTCGCCATTCTCGGCGAGGTGAAAATTTCCGCGTTCATGCAGGATCGTCTCGGTCCCATGCGAACCGGACCGTGGGGCATCATCCAGCCGCTCGCCGATGTCCTCAAACTGCTGCAGAAAGAGGATATCACCCCGAAGGATGCAGACAAGTTCCTCTTCAATCTGGCGCCATACCTGTCGTTCATGGCAGCGTACGCCGCGTTTGCAGTGATTCCCTTCAGTAGCCAGTACGTCGGCGCCGACCTGAATCTCGGCGCCTTCTACCTGCTCGCGATCGGCTCGCTGAACGTCGCTGCCATCATGATGGCGGGCTGGGCCTCGCATAACAAGTACAGTCTGTACGGAGCGATGCGTTCGGTAGCCCAGATCGTGAGCTATGAAGTCCCGGCGGCCATGATGCTCGTCATCGTGGTCCTCTTCGTCGGAAGTCTGAATTTCCAGGACATCATCACCGCGCAGTCCGGGCCGTTCTGGAACTGGATGGTGTTCGGCGGACCCAAGGCCGATGTTGAACTCGCCAGCGGGGAAATCCTCGGTGCGTCCTGGATCAATCTCATCTTTTTGCCGCTCTTCCTGGCTTCTTTCGTGATGTACTACATCACCGGACTCGCCGAAACGAACAGAACACCCTTCGACATCCCGGAAGCGGAATCTGAGCTCGTCTCCGGATATCACACCGAGTACAGCGGTATGAAGTTCGCGATGTTCTTCATGTCCGAGTACGCTAACATGTTTCTTGTCTCCGCCGTGACCGCCATTCTCTTCTTCGGAGGATGGAACAGTCCCTTCGGCGTCTACCTCGGTGATATGTTCGATGCCCAGTGGCTGGTGGCGCTGGAACAGTTCGGCTGGCTGGTGTTCAAGGGCCTGTTCTTTGTCTTTGTGATCATCTGGCTGCGATGGACATTGCCGCGCCTGCGCGTCGATCAGCTGATGTACATGTGCTGGAAAGTGCTCATTCCGTTTTCCTTCGGTATTGCGCTGATCGTCGGCTTCCTCGTTGTTGTCCTCAAGTAATCCGGGAAGGAAAGACATCGCCATGACTACATACTTCAAGGATATCTACGACGGCATCGCCACCGCATTGATCGGCATGAAAGTGACGCTGGGACACCTCTTCGTCAAAAACGTGACGATTCAGTATCCCGATGTCAAACACGTTTTGCCCGAACGCGTTCGCAATCGCCTGTACGTCAACATGGACGACTGCATCGGCTGTGACCAGTGCGCAAAAGCCTGTCCGGTCAACTGCATCACCATCGAAACGGCAAAGGCGCTGCCGGACGAGGAACTCGGTGAGACCTCCACCGGGAACCGGAAACGTCTCTGGGTGACGCAGTTCGACATCGACATCGCCAAATGCTGTTACTGCGGTTTGTGCGTCTTCCCGTGTCCCACCTACTGCATTTTCATGACCGAAAGCTTCGAGTTCTCGGAATACAATCGCGATGACCTGATCTATCGCTTCGCGACGCTGACTCCGGAAGAGGCCGCGGAAAAGAAAGCAAATGCAGAGCGCTTCAAGGAAGAACAGGAAGCCCAGAAGAAGGCCGCCCTCGAGGCGAAGAAAAAGGCGGAAGCAGCGAAGAAAGCAGCAGAAGAGGAAATGAAGGAGGAAGAGGGCAAGCCGCCGGATGCGGGAAGCACACCGGATGCGGGAAAAATTTCAGACGCGGAGAACAAATCGGAATAACACATGGAAATGACCATTCTTTTTTACGTATTTGCCGCGCTGACCGTCGTCTCGGCATTTGTCGTCGTGTTCGCGCGCAGCCTGATCTACTCCGCATTCTCCCTGCTCTTCACCTTCATGGGAGTGGCCGGGCTCTATGTTCTGCTCAGTGCGGATTTCATCGCTGTCGCGCAAATCATGGTGTATATCGGCGGTATTCTGATACTGCTCGTGTTCGGTGTCATGCTTACGCGCCAGGCAACCGACGTGGAGATCAGTGCAAGCACTCTCCGTATTGTCCCGGCCTCCGCCATCGTGTGGTTGACTCTGGCGACACTGATCCTCGTCTTCTACCGGACACAATGGACGGAGGTCCGTGTTCTTCCGTCCATCGAAGGTACAACCATGGAACTCGGTGAACTGCTCATGACCACCTACGTCCTGCCCTTCGAAGTGGCGGGGATTCTGCTGCTGGTCACCGTCATGGGCGCCGCCCTCATCGCGCGTCGTCAGGAGGTCTCGACTGATGTTTGAAATCGGACTCACGCATTACCTCATCGTCAGCGCCATTCTGTTCTGCCTCGGAGTACTCGCGCTGAGTACACGCCGCAATGCAGTACTCATGCTCATGGGTATCGAACTGATTCTGAATTCCGCCAACATCAATCTCCTGGCATTTTCCCGGTATCAGGGGCTGAACCTCCACGGACACGTGCTGGCGCTTTTCGTGATCATTCTTGCCGCGGCGGAAGCTGCGGTCGCCCTTGCCATCGTGCTGCACATCTACAGGACGCATCACACTATTGATGCAGACCGAATCAATGCCCTGAAGGAATGACATCGGGAATGTTCCATAGCGTCCGCCACGCGGCGGGATTTCTGCTGGTCATGCTTTTCCTGCTTGCGGGACGGGCGTCCGCCCAGAAAGTGACCTATGGATGGAATCCTGAAGGCATGCTGGTCTTCGGATTTGAAGGTGGACTGACCAAGTATTTCGGCGAGTTCATCGACCAGAATTATGGTGGAATGGGGATGGGACACGTCAAGTATTTCATCCTTCCCGAACTCGGTATCCAGTTGAATGGCGGTGCGGGGAATTACGTCTACAATCGTCGTCTGCGTGATGAATTCAAGGATGCCTACGCGCGGCAGTTCTTCCGTGATCCCCGACTCCTCGGTCTCACGGATTATCCTGAAGGGAATTTTGATGCGTATGCGGATGATCCCGCAATGCGGACCCATATTCTCGAGACGGATAAACTCTGGTTCGCCGAAGCCCGCGTGATCGTCAATCTCTTTCCCGCGCGCTGGGTGAATCCATACTTGTCCGTAGGTGCCGGGATCATGCGCTACGAGAACTCGAATGCCGCACGCAAAGTCGACGGCCAACCGCTGCTGAATGTGACCTTCGGAAACAAACCCTTCACCGTCGATACGCCGACAGGGCTGGTCACGGACAAATCAAGTCTCTCCGCGGACGCGAATACCCTTCCGATTATCCCTGTAGGATTCGGCTTTGATTTCATCCTCACCGAGACCATCGCGCTGAATGCGGATGTAAGTTATCGTTTTCTGCTCGGCGACGGGAAGGATATGATGGACGGCTTCGGAAAAAGCGTCCAGGAGGATTTCAACAAGGCAGGGCGGGTCGACCGCACAAAATCCACGGAAAATCCAGACTCCTGGGGAAGCTTTACGCTCGGTTTTCAGATCTATCTTTTCGGTCACAGCGACCGTGACGGGGACGGATTGACCGATACACACGAGGAAGACATGGGTACCGATCCCCTCAATCCAGATACGGACGGCGACGGCCTGACAGACAAGGAGGAGATCGAAATCTATCGTACCGATCCGTTGAAAACCGACACCGACGATGATCGTTTGACCGATGCGGAGGAGATCGCAAAGAAAACAGATCCCCGGCGACCTGACACCGATGGCGACGGATTGACCGAGGGTGAGGAATTTGCCCATGGGACGGATCCCTTCGACACCGATTCTGACAACGACGGGCTCAGCGACGGTGACGAAGTCCATGTCTGGCATTCCGATCCGCTGCGCAGCGATTCCGATGCAGACGGTATCCCGGATGCGGAGGAAGTACTCGTACACAAGAGCGATCCTCGCAGCCGGGACAGTGATGGCGACGGACTCGAAGACGGTCGCGAGTTGGAACTGCGTACCGATCCGACACTGAAGGACACGGACGGTGACGGCCTGTCGGATGCGGATGAAGTCCTCAAATACCACACCGATCCACTTAAGGCGGACAGCGATGGTGACGGTCGCAGCGATGGGGAGGAAGTCGCTATGGGAGCCGATCCTTTTCTGCAGGACAGTGACGGTGACGGCATCCCGGACGGCGAGGATGAATGTCCTGACGTCGCCGAAACGCCCAACGGCTACCGTGATGAAGATGGCTGCCCCGACAGCGAACCGCTTACCACAGAATTGTTGACCCCCGGAAAAACGATCATTCTCGAAGGCGTGGAATTCGAGGAAGCATCGGCGACCGTCACTCCGCGCGCTCGGATAACACTGCTCGCAGCTGTGCAGACACTGCGCGACAATCCCGACGTACGTGTCGAGATCGGGGGCCATACCGATAACCGCGGTGATGCGGAAGCTAATCGGAAACTTTCTCTGCTCCGGGCCGAAGCGGTCAAGCTGTTTTTCGTCGGAGAAGGGATCGATGCGGTGCGTCTGAGCACCAGAGGTTACGGGGAGGATATGCCCCGTGCAAACAACGCAACGAGCGAAGGCCGATCACGGAACCGGCGCATCGAGTTGAAGGTTCTGGCGGCCGACTGAGATACAGCATATGCAACACGCGACACTCACAGGAATGCGATACACGCTATGACAGCGGATACCCTGATTACCCTCGCTCTCATCGTTCTCTTTGTCCCGCTCTTCTCATTTGTGCTGCTGCTGGCTTTCGGAAAACGACTGCCGCGACAGGGGGACAGCATCGCCACAGGGTTGATGTTCGCCAACCTCGCCCTCGCAGTGGTGGTCATGATCGGAACGTTGAATCTTCCCGAAACCGATCCCGTACCCGGTTTCCCCAATGAACCGGCGCAGGCGAGCATCACCTGGGTGGATTTCCAGAGCAGCATCACGGTGTTCGGCCAGGATATTCCCCTGCGTATCGAACTCGGTGTGATGCTCGATCCACTCGTCGGCATCATGCTGGTTGTCGTCATGATCATCACCGCCCTGGTACATCTGTTCTCCATCGGGTACATGCACGGTGATCCCAAGTATCACCGGTATTTCGCATACCTGGGTATTTTCGCATTCTCCATGCTCGGCATCGTCGTGACGAACAATTTCCTCATGATGTATGCCGCCTGGGAACTGGTCGGACTGAGTTCCTACCTGTTAATCGGCTTCTGGTATGAAAAGCCCATGCCTGCGTACGCCGGGACGAAGGCGTTCCTGGTCAACCGCGTCGGCGACATCGGTATGTGGACCGGCATTCTGATTTTGTTCACGAGCTACGGCACGTTCCGTTTTGACAAAATCTTTGCATACATCGCGGCGGGTCAGCTTCCGTTCGGTTCCGAGGCATGGTTGACAGCCGCCGGTATTCTCATCTTCATGGGCGCCATCGGCAAGAGCGCGCAGTTTCCGTTGCACACCTGGTTGCCCGATGCGATGGAAGGTCCCACACCGGTCAGCGCACTTATTCATGCCGCCACCATGGTTGCTGCCGGCGTGTACCTTGTGGCACGCACATTCCCGATGATGTCCGGCGGTGCCCTCATCGTCATCGCGGCCATCGGAACAATCACTGCTTTTATTGCCGCCACCATCGCCCTGGTGCAGAACGACATCAAGAAGGTGCTGGCCTACTCGACCGTCAGTCAGTTGGGATACATGATCCTTGCCCTCGGTGTCGGTGCCTACACTGCGGGCTTCTTCCATCTCGTGACGCACGCCATGTTCAAGGCCTGTCTTTTCCTCGGTTCGGGATCGGTGATCCACGCAATGCACGGCGGTTTGCATCATATCCACGATCACGACACCGACCCGCAGGACATCCGGAACATGGGCGGACTCGCGAAAAAGATGCCGGTGACATTTACCACCTTCCTCGTGGCGACCCTGGCGATTTCCGGCGTTCCGTTGTTTTCCGGTTTTCTCAGCAAGGACGAAATTCTCGCCGGCGCCTGGGCATTCGGCAGTCTGACAGGCGATATCGCGGTACTGATTCCCTGGGTAGGATTCATTGTCGCAGCCATGACGGCCTTCTACATGTTCCGGCTGGTCATTCTGACTTTCCTCGGCGAATCGAAGCGTCCGGACATTTTCGAGCATATCCACGAGTCACCGCTGACGATGAAGATTCCAATCATCACGTTGGCTGCACTGTCCATCTGGATTTTCTACTCCTTCAATCCGATTTCCGCCCCTTCCGGCTGGTTCGTAAAAAGTGTAAAAACCCCTGTGACCGTCACGGCAGGCAACTGGTACAACCTGGCGCACGGAGAGGCGCACGGTGCGGACATGGTTGAGCAAGACGCCGCTCATACGCAAGACGTGCTTGAGGGGGAACAGGTTCAGGGCACAATCGAGCACCATATCGGTATTGCAGCGAATGCGAACCAGGAGGCGCTCGAACATGCAATGCACGAAGCGCATTATCCCGCCATGATCACATCGGTGTTGCTCGCGCTCTCGGGCATCGCCTTCGCCTTCGCCATGTATCGCAGAAGGATGATCAACCCGGATCGTCTCGCGGCTCGGCTGCGGCCTGTGCATACCTTTCTTCTCAACAAGTGGTATTTCGACGAGATCTACGAAAAATGGGTTGTCGTTCCCGGTGTTCATCTCATAGCGCGGATGATGCGCTGGTTCGATACGTACGTCGTCGACGGTGCCGTCAACGGTGCGGCTTCCATCACCCGACTACAGTCGCATGTGAGCGGATTGTTCGACAAATGGGTCGTCGACGGTTTGGTGAATTTCGTCGCTTATGCCGTGGGATTCTTCGGGATTCTCCTGAAGAAAACGCAGACGGGCCGTGTGCAGGCCTATCTCGCGTTCATCATCACGGGCGTCGTGGTCCTGGTCTATCTGTATTTTTACGCCATCATCTGACAACGCGATCATACTGAAAACAGCATACATCCGGAGGATTGATGCAATTCCCGATACTCACCCTGATCACCTTCCTGCCGATTCTCGGCATGGTCATCGTGCTCTTGCTGCCCAAGGAGAGGATCCGAGCCATCCAGTCCACGGCAGCGATCGCTACGGGTCTGCAGGTGCTGCTCGCCGTACTCATCTGGGCGGCCTTCGACACCGCGAAGACCGGCATCAACGATGTCGCCACGATGCAGTTCGTCGAACGCCTCCCGTGGATTGTCATCCCGGAAACCCCGTGGTTCGGTGAAATCCGGATCGATTATTTCATGGGGATCGACGGTCTGTCCATGCCGATGGTCCTGCTCACGGCGCTGATCAGCTTTCTGGCGACCTTCTCCAGTTTCAGCATCAAGAAATCCGTCAAGGGCTATTTCGCGATGTTCCTTCTCCTCGACACCGGCATGATGGGCGTGTTCTGTTCGCTGGACATGTTCCTCTTCTACGTGTTCTGGGAAGTGATGCTGTTGCCGATGTACTTCCTGATCGGAATCTGGGGCGGACCACGGCGCGAGTACGCCGCCATCAAGTTCTTTCTCTACACGCTTGCCGGGTCGGTGCTTCTGTTGCTCGTCATGATTGGTTTGTACTTCAGCACGGTCGATCCACAGACCGGCGTGCATACATTCAACATGATCGCGATGATGGATCCGGCGAATGTGACGCAGGGGATTTTCGCCACGGTGGGCAGCACGGCACGCATGCTTGCATTCGTGGGCCTGTTCATCGGTTTCGCCATCAAGGTCCCGATTTTCCCGTTTCACACCTGGTTGCCCGATGCGCACGTGGAAGCGCCCACGGCGATCTCCGTCATCCTTGCCGGTGTCCTGCTGAAGATGGGAACCTACGGCCTGCTGCGTATCAGCTTCCCCATCTTTCCGGAGATGACGCTGTATTTCCAGATTCCGATGATGATACTCGGTTTCGTGAATATCGTTTACGGTGCCCTGTGTGCCATGGCGCAGACGGATTTCAAGAAACTGATCGCGTATTCCTCGGTATCCCATATGGGATACGTGCTGCTTGGCATGGCTGCGTTGAATGTGCAGGGGATGACCGGCGCCGTGCTCCAGATGTTCAATCACGGTACCATCACCGCCATGCTCTTCCTCCTGGTGGGTGTGTTGTATGATCGTGCGCACACGCGCGGACTCGACGAGTTCGGCGGGGTGTACAACAAGATGCCGGTGTATTCCTTCCTGACCGTGATCGCGTTTTTCGCTGCGATCGGATTGCCGTCCCTGAGCGGTTTCGTCAGTGAAGCGTTCGTCTTTCTCGGCGCATTCCAGACCAACAAACTGTGGACCATTCTGTCAACCCTGGGCATCGTGCTGGGTGCAGGCTACATGCTCTGGACGTTCCAACGCGTGTTCATGGGAACGCTCCCCGAGAAATGGGAGGATGTTCTCGACGATGTCAACGGACGCGAGATTTTTACACTTGTACCACTGGCGATCATCATCATCGCCATCGGAGTGTATCCCTCTCCCGCTTTGAACTGGATGTCCGCTTCCCTCGGGCATCTCGTCGATCTCGTCAACAGCAGCACCGCCGAGGTGTTGTTCAGTGCATTTTAACTTTCATCAGACGTCACACACACGAGTGCTGCAGGCATGATAGAACTCACCTTAGAAAGCATCCCGTCGTTCTGGCCGGAGATCACACTTTCCCTGACTTTCGTGATCGCCATGATCGTCGAGTTCATCGTCGGCGGGAAGGGAAAGCGAAGCACCGGGATGACGACCGGATTGTTCGTTCTGCTGGGATTCACCGTCACCATCCTGCAGATGCCGTTCCAGGACCTGGAGCCACGACTGCTTTTCGGGACGATGATCACGCTTGATCCCTTCGCGGCCTTTTTCAAGTATCTGATTCTCGCAGCCGGCATCGTGACCATCGTGTTCTCCATGCAGTCGCAGGAGGTCCGGAAACAGGATACCGTCGGCGAGTTCTTCTGTTTCATCGCTGCGATGACGTTCGGAATGTTCCTGATGGCCGGAGCGTCGAACCTGCTGATGATCTACCTCTCTATCGAGCTGGTCAGTATCAGTTCATATATTCTTGCCGGCTTCAGCAAGAAGCTGAAGCGTTCCGGGGAAGCCGCTCTGAAATATGTGCTGTTCGGCGGGGCGGCCTCGGGGGTGATGCTCTACGGCATTTCCATTCTGTACGGTCTCACCGGTGCGCTTGACATCTACAGTGTGCAGGCAGCCCTCGCGAGCGGAGCGACAGTCGACATTCATGACTGGTCGTTTGTCGCTCTCGTGTTGAGCACGATTATGATCCTGGCGGGCTTCGGATACAAAATCTCGGCCGTGCCTTTCCATTTCTGGACGCCGGATGTGTATGAAGGTGCCCCTGTCAGCATCACCGCGTATCTCTCCGTGGCCAGCAAGGC
>JAFGKR010000310.1 GCA_016928515.1 Bacteroidota bacterium
ACATCGCCCGGGAAACGGGACGGTACGCGAGTCGGACCCGTTTCTGCGAACTGGTCGTCAATGGCGATTATCGCGGTGTCTACGTTTTCATGGAGAATATCAAACGTGACAGGAACCGCGTGAACATCTCGATCATGGATCCCGCAACGACATGCGGGGACGAGCTGACCGGCGGCTATATCATCGCGATCGACCACAGCGCAACCGAATTCCAGCTCGGATTCTCCGTATCGGAAGACTCCGTCGATTATTTCTCGTACTGGTACATCTATCCAAAGTCAAAGCACATCAACGATCATCAGCGCTGGCACATCATGCATCATGTTCGGGACTTCGAGAACACGATGCACGGAGCGGACTACGCCGATCCGCACACCGGGTACCATCAATGGATCGATGTCGATTCCTTCGTGGATTACGTCCTGCTGAACGAGTGGGCGAACAATGTCGACGCCTTCGTCGCCAGTCTGTACCTGCACAAGGACCGGGCGAGCATCAGCGACAAGATCGTCGCCGGACCGGTGTGGGATTTCAATGTAGCATTCGGAAATGCCGATTACGCGGAGGCGTTTCACACGAGCGGCTGGCGCTCGCATTACGGCCGCGTGCCGTTCTGGTGGAGGAAGCTCCTGCATGATCAGGGCTTCGTCTCGGCTCTTGAGCGGCGCTGGGGAGAACTGCGCCGGACCGTGCTGCACGACCGCCATGTCATGAATGTCATCGACTCGCTCGTGACGTTGCTCGACGAAGCGCAACGGAGGCATTTCGACCGTTGGGATCTGCTCGGAAGGTATCACTGGCCGAACGCATTTGTCGGCGAAACCTGGCAGGACGAGATCGACTACCTCAAGGACTGGATCCTCGCTCGCATGATTTGGATGGACGACAGTATTTCCACGATTCTCTGGAAGGATGAGGTGACGAGCACCAGGCCAGCGCCGAATCCACATGCATTTTCACTGCAGGCGTACCCTGTGCCATCCGCCGGCGATGTCACGGCACTTATCTACATGCCGCCGGAGACGAACGGCACGCTTGTGGTCAGAGACGTACTCGGTCGGGAAGTGTACCAGCTACCTGTCGGGGGGCGAGGGAGCGAAGCGCGGCATGTCCCGCTCTCGTTGCATCATCTCCCTCGCGGGGTGTACATGCTGGCAATCCGTTCCGCTGGGATGACACCGGCAGCCGCCCGGATTGTGCTGACGCGGTAGGTGCGTGCACGTTCCACATCAGTAGCGACGGCATTCCATCTGCGACGTCATGCACGCCAGATGCCGCGGATCATGCGGACCCTGGAGAAACTCACGAAAATGGAACGGGCGCTCATCGAAATGAGCGCCCGTTCTGCTTCGTCGCGTCGAAAGGTTATTTTTTCTTCGACGCTTTCTTTGCTTTCTTCTTTTGCGCCGGACGCGGATTGATCAGTGCCGCGCGGGCGGCTGCCAATCGTGCGATGGGCACGCGGAAGGGGGAGCAGCTCACGTAATGGAGACCGATGTCGTGGCAGAATTCCACCGACGACGGTTCGCCGCCGTGCTCGCCGCAAATGCCGAGCTTGATGTCGGGGCGCGCTTTGCGCCCCTCCGTGACGGCATGCCGCATCAGGAAGCCGACACCCTTGCGGTCGATCGCCTCGAACGGATCACGCGCATAGATGTCGTTCTGCACGTATGCGGGCAGGAAGCGACCGGCGTCATCGCGGCTCACTCCGAGCGTTGTCTGCGTCAGGTCGTTGGTTCCGAAGGAGAAGAATTCCGCGACATCCGCGATCTCCTCTGCGGTGATGGCGCCGCGCGGGATCTCAATCATCGTGCCGACCAGGTAGTCGAACGTCGTCTTCTTTTCCTTCATCACCTCGTCGGCCACGCGGCGGACGATTTCCTCCTGCATCTGCAATTCCTTCACGTTGCCGACCAGCGGAATCATGATTTCAGGGAAGGCCTTCACCCCTTTCTTGCGAACATTGGCGGCGGCCTCGAAAACGGCGCGTGCCTGCATCTCCGTGATCTCCGGGTACATCACCCCGAGGCGGCAACCGCGGAAACCGAGCATGGGATTGAACTCATGCAACGCATCGACACGCTCCTTGACGCGCGCGGCGGGAATGCCGAGTTCATCGGCGACCAGTTTCTGCTCCTTCTCCTCGTGCGGAAGGAATTCATGCAGCGGGGGATCGATGGTGCGGATGGTCACCGGACGCTTGCCCATGGCCGTGAAAATACCCTCGAAATCCTTACGCTGCAGTGGGAGCAGCTTCGCCAGTGCCTTCCGGCGGCCGGCCTCGTCTTCGGCAAGAATCATCTCGCGCATCGGACCGATCTTTCCTTCCCCGAAGAACATGTGCTCGGTACGGCAGAGACCGATGCCTTCCGCGCCGAAGGCGACGGCATTTTCGGACTGATCGGGTTGGTCGGCGTTGGTGCGGATGTTGATCTGGCGGACCTTGTCGGCCCAGCGCATGATGCGGTCGTACATCGTGTACACCGGCGCATCCTTCGGATCGAGCGTCTTGTCGATGAGCACCTGCAACACTTCACTCGGACGCGTGGGGATGTTTCCGAGCAGTACCTCGCCTGTGGTTCCGTCGAGCGAGATGTAATCACCCTCATGCACCACTTCCTTGCGTCCGTCGATGCGCATTTCGCGCTTTTTGTAGTCGATTTTCAGCGCATCGCAGCCCGCCACGCAGACCTTGCCCATCTGCCGGGCGACCAGCGCTGCGTGCGAGGTCATGCCCCCGCGCGCCGTGAGGATGCCCTCGGAAGCGTTCATGCCCTCGATGTCTTCGGGCGAGGTCTCGATGCGTACGAGGATGACGGGATCGCCGTACTTGGCGAACTGCACGGCGTCTTCGGCGTTGAACGCCACGCGTCCCGATGCGGCACCCGGTCCGGCATTCAGTCCCTTGGTCAGCAGTTGATCACCGTCGATGGCATCCTGCTTCTGCTTGAGATCGAAGATCGGACGCAGGAGCTGATTCAGCTGATCCGGATGGATGCGCATGAGCGCTTCGTCCTGTGAAATCAGCTTTTCCTTGACCATGTCCACCGCGATCTTGATGGCGGCGAAGGCCGTGCGTTTTCCGACGCGGCACTGCAGCATGTAGAGTTCGCCGTTCTGGATGGTGAACTCGATGTCCATCATTTCCCGGTAATGTTTCTCCAGCTTTTTGCGGATGTCCATCAGCTGCTTGTGGGCCTTCGGATCCTTGTCCTTGAGCTGGATGATAGGCAGCGGTGTACGCGTTCCGGCGACGACGTCCTCGCCCTGTGCGTTCATGAGGAATTCGCCGTAGAACACATTTTCCCCCGTGGCGGCATCGCGTGTGAACGCGACACCCGTGCCGGAATCCTCGCCCATGTTGCCGAACACCATCGACTGTACGTTCACGGCGGTTCCCCATTCATCTGGAATGCCGTTGAGCTTGCGGTAGACGTTGGCGCGCGGATTGTTCCAGGAGCTGAACACTGCACCGATGGCACCCCAGAGCTGTTCGGTGGGATCGTCCGGGAATTTCCTTCCTGTTTCGCGCTTGATGGCATCCTTGAATTCTGCGACGAGTTCTTTCAGATCCTCTGCGGTCAGCTCGATATCCAGTGTCACACCGCGGGCATGCTTCTTGGCTTCAAGGATTTCCTCGAAGGGATCGATGTCATCCTTGGTTTTCGGCTTCAGATCCAGAACGACGTCGCCGTACATCTGCACGAAGCGGCGGTAGGAGTCGTAGGCGAAGCGCTCGTTGCCGGAGCGCTGGATCAGTCCCTTCACCGTCGTATCGTTGAGCCCGAGGTTCAGAATCGTGTCCATCATCCCGGGCATGGAAGCGCGGGCACCGGAGCGGACGGAGACGAGCAGGGGATTCTTCGGATCGCCGAATTTCGCCTTCATCTCACGTTCGATCTTGCGCAGCGCCTTCTCCACCTGGTCCTTCAGCTGGGGGGGATATGTCAGCTTGTTGTCGTAGAAATAGGTGCAGACCTCCGTGGTGATCGTAAAACCGGCCGGAACGGGAAGTCCGATGTTCACCATTTCCGCCAGGTTGGCACCCTTGCCGCCGAGCAGGTTTTTCATGTCGGCACGTCCCTCGGCTTTTTTCCCTCCGAAGAAATACACGTACTTTTTCCCCCGTGCGCCGCTCGTCGCCGTGGGCTTGGTCTTCGATTTCGATTTGGCCATGAAGGTCCTCCAGATAACGTATCACAGGTTCAGTAGCATCGTTGCTTCGGTGTTTCGCTCCGGTACTCCCATGCCGGATACGGCAACCGGAATTCACACTATCCTTCTAACATAGTGAATTTCCGGATGCGAGAGTAGAGCGTATCGCGACCGGAATATGAGTTTTCCGTTGTTTTTGTTGTGGAAATGGGGCATTCTGTCGTCCGGCGATGATTGTGCCGGTTCAAGGGGATGTCTGTGTCGTTTCAAGGGGATGTCTGTGTCGTTTCCCTCGCGATTGAATCATACAGACGGAAATTCTGTTCTCCTGTTCATCACGGAATGTCATATCGTTACCGGTTCCAACATGCTCCGATTCATTGTTTTTCTTGCCGTTCTGTTCGCGACCGTTCTTCCCGCGGTGGCGCAGGAAGACGTCCTTATCGCACGGGGCGATTCGGCGCAAGTCTCGCTCGATCCGCGAAGCGCGATGAAATACTACCAGGAAGCGGAGAAGATGCAGCCGGAGAATCCGGATGTTCTGTGGCGGATCTCCAAGCTGTATACGGACCTGGCTGCCGGGGAGGCCTCTGATGACGTCGCCCTGCGGCAACTCGATCACGCCGTCACGTATGCGAACAGGGCTATCGCGGCTGCACCCCGGCATTCGATGGCGCAGGCCGCCCTCGCGATCGCATACGGTCAGAAGACCGTCGTCGCTCCCAACAGCGAGAAGGTGGAGCTGAGCAGGCTCGTGCGAATGCATGCGGTCAAGGCGCTCGAATTCGAACGGGATAATTATGTGGCCATGCTCGTCCTGGGAATATGGAACAGGGAAATCGCCGAACTGAGCTGGGTGGTGAAACTCGCACTGGACGTCGTGTACGGCGGTCTGCCCGATGCAAGTCTCGAAGAATCGCGGAGGCTGCTGCAGCGCGCGGCGCAATTGTCTCCCGACCAAATCATGACTCACGTCGAACTGGCGAAGACGCTCAAGGCCATGGACGATGAAACGGCCGCGAAGAGACACCTCCGCAAGGCGCTCTCATTGCCGAAACGCGACATCGGTGATTCGCGTCGCATCGAAGAAGCCCGGAAGCTGCTGCGGGAATGGACGTAAAATAAATGGTTATAGCCATATAATACGAGAAGAGTATAATGGTTATACCGATGAATATAGTCATAATATTTTAGGGTATAACCAAACATTATCTGCAGATAAAGCAGGGTATACCCTTGCGAAAGTGGGTTCTGCCGCGCAACCGGATGGACGTGCGGGGTGTCAATGTTTGACGTGCGCGGCCGCCAGGAATGCGCGTCCGATGCTGTCGGAAAGCGGGTGGGCTTCTGGGAGACGTTCCGGGTGCCAGTGGAGGAGAAGGAGGAAGGGCTTGTCTTCCGTATGTTTCCATTCGAGTGCTTCGGGGAGTCCGTCTTCACTCCGAGCGCTGACTCTGAGGCGAGGCGCGACTATATCCACACCCTGATGATGCGCGCTGTTGACTGTATCGCCGCCGGACCGGGTGATGCGGTGCAGGAAGGAATCCCGCGCGATATCGATATCATGAACTCGATCCTCATCCCCTGTGCGGTGATGGATGTCGTAACCCGCGGAGGGGAGATCGGCGATGAGCGACCCGCCCAGTGCAACATTCATCACCTGCAGTCCACGGCAGATGCCGAGAACCGGCAGCTCATGCTCCACGGCCCAGCGAATGACCGAGAATTCCAGACGGTCGCGTTCAGCATCGACCGCACAGAAAGGGAGGAGCTCGGGACGCCCGTATAACGCGGGATCGGGATCTCCGCCGCCCGGAAGGAGTATCCCTCCGGCAGCCGACAACGCGGTGTCGACGGCATGCTCCGGCAGAATGAACCGGATGTCCACCGAGGGATACAGACGCCGGAGCCAGCGGACATAGTTCTCATGCTGGGCGGGATTGCTGCTTGTGATGAAAATGGGCTTCATCGTGGAGGGGGTGCGACGGGGAAAGAAAGTCGTTCCGGGGATTCAGTTCCCGGCGGGATCGCCGGGTGTATTGCTCGTGGCAGCCTGACGGTTTTCCATGTACAACAAGTGCTCCCATGAATAGATACCGGAGTCATGACCATCTCCCCAGACCGCGGCGACGGCGTAATTTCCGACGGAAGTGAGTTTTTTCAACTCATACTTCCCCGGTTTGGTCACCGGAAGCTGTATCGGCATGCGTACATCTCCGAAGATGTCTGATTCACCCTGACAACCGGCGCAGGGACATTGATCGCGGAAATACTGCAGTGAGAAATGTGTGACATGCCCATCGATCCATACGATGCGCAGTTCACGGTTCTCGGTGAGCGTAATCTCCTTCGGATGCGGCACGGCGGGCTTCATGGCGTCTCGGATCAACCTCGGGGTGGCGTCGCATCGAGAATAACGACCGGCATCTCTCCAATGACTTCCGCGGTATGCATGACATTCGCGGGGACGACAAAGCGCTCGCCCGGCTTGAGGATATGGTCCGTTTCGTTCATGGTCACTTTCATCGATCCGTTCAGGACCACATGGATCGTATCGTGATCATGCATGTGGGGCGGAAAGCACATCCCTCCGGGATAGCTGTACACGTAGATGTTGTATCCCTCGTCTTTCAGCTGCTGCTTGATGGCCGCAATCTGTTCGCCGTCCATTTAGTAGCTCTCCGATTCATTGGGAAAAGCGCGTGTTTTTACATCCTGGATATACTGCCGGAAGGCACGGTCCATCTCGTCGGCAAGGGCGGCGTAGCGCCGCACGAAACGGGGGCGGAAATCCTCGAAAAGTCCAAGCATGTCGTGAGTGACGAGAATCTGTCCGCTGCAATGCGGTCCGGCACCGATACCAATGGTCGGGATGCTGAGGCGCTCAGTGATGCGCGCGCCCAGCGTTGCCGGGATTTTTTCGAGGACGATGGCAAATGCACCTGCTTCCTGCAGGGCGAGTGCATCCTCCACCAACGCGTCCGCCTCGTCTTCGGTTGTTCCCCGAGGGCGGTATCCGCCGAATTTCAGTATCGACTGTGGCATCAGTCCGATATGTCCCATTGCCGGGATACCTTCACCGGATATTTTTTCGACCACGCGTGCAACACGTTCGCCGCCTTCGACCTTTACGCCGTGGGCAAGGGTTTCCTTCATGACACGGCCGGCACTGCGGAAGGCTTCTTCCGTCGTCACCTGGTAGGACATGAATGGCAGATCCACCACGACCATCGCGCGCTTGACGACGCGGCTCACTGCCTTGGTATGATAGATCATCTCGTCGAGGGTAACCGGGAGGGTGGTGGGATTTCCCTGGAAAACGTTGCTGACGGAATCACCCACGAGAATGAGATCCACGCCCGCTTCGTCGAGCAGGCGCGCAGTCAGGAAGTCATAGGCGGTCAGGCAGGCAATGGGGGCACCTGCTTCCTTCATCTCCTGAATGGTTCGCGTGGTGACACGCTTGTTGGACTGTGAAAATTCGGTACTCATACCTCGCGCGCTTCGTCCTCGTCGGAAATGTAGTCATTCTCGGGCAAAGTTGAAAAGCACATGTTCCAGGTCTGTTCGAAGCCCTTCTTTACCGCGTCGAGAACTTCCTCTCGCGTCACGGGACGCTGAAGGATGTCCTGCAGGGTGATGGTATGCTCCTGCATGTCGTGCCGCAGCTGCGCGCGGACATCCTCATCAACGGTGAGGAGATCGGCGAGACGCAGATGCGCATCACCGATGAGAATCGATCCGTGCTGCAGCACGGCGCTGCCAATGCGCCGCTGCGCGCTGCCGACGAGCTTCTTGCCGCCGAATTCAATTTCATATCGCGCGGAGCTGGAAAAACACGGGATGCCACCGGGCTCGCGGTACAGGCGCTGGAAGTTCGGCTGCGCTTTCGCGATATCAATGTCGGGAACGAGCCGCTTGAGGCCGGCCGTCAGTGCCTCACTGATCTGGCGGTAGACATCCATGATGCCGCGTCCCTCGGACGGCATGACGACGCAATACGTGAGTTCCTCGGCGTGGAGGATGGCGCGTCCGCCGGTGGGCCTTCGGACGATGTCGAATCCCGCTTCAGCGGTGCGTTCGCAGTCGATCTCGTCGATGCGCTGATGGCGGCCGAGGGAAATACACCAGGGTTTCCATCCATAGACGCGCAGAAGCGGTCCGACCGTACCCGCGTCGAGCCGCTCGGCACGTTGCACGTCGAAGCGCATGTTCCACGCACCGTTTTGTTCTCCCGTATCGGCGAATGCGAACGACAATGCCATCAGACGGCCTCGCAAAGGACGATGGTGGTCAGCATGCGGCCGGAGCGCTTCCCGTCACGGCGATAGGAATGCAGCAGGGTTTCCTCGTGGATGCTGCAGAGCTCGCTGACTTCGATGTTGTCCGCCGGGATGCCGGCCGCTTCGAGTTGCTGACGATTGAGGCCCTTGAGATCCAGGTGTGGATTGCCGTTTTCCTGCCGAAGAATGAAGCCTTCAGGGAACAGCGCCGCCACTTCCTCTCCGACTTCATAACAGCAGCCTGCGGCGGCTGCACCGACGAAGGCATAGATGGATTCCGCTTCCGCGCGGAAATCGCGGACGAGCGTTTCGGCGGTTTTCTGTGTGATACGCTCTGCCGTCCCGCGCCATCCCGCATGCACGGCGGCGATGAGATTGTCCGCGGGAGCGTAGAGCATGACCGGTACGCAGTCCGCCGTACGCACCGTCAGGCCGATACCCGGCTGGCGTGTGATAAGCGCGTCTGTGTCATCGTACACTCCCGGCTCGCTGATTTCCCGGATCGTCGCGCCGTGCACCTGATTCATGAATGCGAGATCCTCGGGATCGAGATCCAGGCGTGCGGAAAATGCCGCAACGGCGTTGGTGACGCGCGTGTCGTCGTCACCGAGACCGTACCCGAGGTTGAAGCCGAGGGGCGCACCTGGTGCTGCGCCCTGGCGCGTGCTCTGCGCAAGGTGGATATGCGGAAACTGAGCGAGCAGCGCACTGCGTATCAGGGGGAGAATGAGAAAGTCTGTCATCAGATCCGTGCAAGTCCTTCTTCAAGATCCTGAATAATGTCTTCTGCTCGTTCGATACCGACAGACAGCCGGATGCCACCAGGATCCATGCCGCGCTGCACCTGCTCCTCGGCGGGAATGGCGGAGTGCGTCATGGAACCGGGGTGTTCGATCAGTGTGCGCGTATGGCCGAGGCTGACGGCGAGCGTAATGGCGTAGGCGTTGTCTGCGATGGTGTTGATGAGTGCCTCGCCTTTGTCGCGGCTGTCCTGCGGCGAGTCGCTTTTCAGCGTAAAATACATCAGCGTTCCGGGTGCGAATGCGCCTTCATAGTTGTACATCTGCTTCTGCGCGAGTTCGTACTGGGGGAAACTCGGCAGTCCGGGATAACTCACGGCCTTGACCTTCGGATGGGTTTCCAGAAACCGAGCGATTTTCATGGTGGTCTCGATCTGCCGTTGTACGCGCAGCGAGAGGGTGGGCAGGCCGTAGACCAGCACCGGCCATGCGGCCTTGGGGGAGAGGACGCCGCCGAAATCCTTCCGATAGAGCAACAGCATGTCGCGATGTTTTTCGGGACCGATGACGACGCCGCCCATGTCGGTGCCGAAGCCGCCGATACCCTTGGTGAGCGAGTGCACTACGAAATCCGCACCCAACTCCAAAGGACGCTGGCAGTAGGGCGTGGCGAAGGTATTGTCCACCACGATATGGATGCGCTCCTCTTCACTGCGGGTCTCGTTGATCTGGCGCACGAGCGACGCGATGGCTCCAATATCGAGCAGCGTGAGTGTCGGATTCACGGGAGATTCGAAGTAGATAACGCGCGTTTCCTGCCGGATGGCGCTGTGCAGCATGTCGAGATCGTGCAGATTGAGCAGCTGGACGCTGATGTTCAGGCGCGGATACCAGTTTGTCAACAGGGAGTATGTGCAGCCGTACATGGTGCGGTGCGCGATAATGTCGTCTCCGCTTTTCGTAAGCACTCCCAGAATCCCGGAAATCGCCGCCATCCCGCAAGCGAAGCTCACAGCCGACTCGCCGCCCTCGGCATAGGCGAGATTTTCCTCGAGAATATCCTTGTTCGGTTCCCCCAGCCGGTCATAAATCAGAATGGGTTGCTTGTTTTTCGTCTCCTTCGTCGTGTGCGCGAACTCGATGAATCCCTGTGCGCCGCGCTGCGCCGAATCGAGCCGGTACGTCGCCGAGGAGGTGATAGGAGGCACGACATGATGGTCGTAATCCCATTTCATCGAATGGGCTTTGCCGTATATCAGCTGTGTTTCCTTGGTGTACCGATCGGTGTTCTTTTCCTCGGACATGGTCGGACTCCGTATTTCAGGTGCTTGATTCTATTGGATTTGCGATACTTCAGGCAGGAATATTTCTTCGCTTCCGCTCCGGAACACCAAGATACCGCCGGAAGCAGGGAAATACAAGGCGGTGAAGGAAGGAGTGAAGGAGTGAAGAGCCGGAGACCCGTCGCGGGGGGGGAAGGAGCGACCGTATCCAGGGCCATGGGAGCCTCGGGGAATGCCGAATGAGTCATTGCCCTTCGTTCCCTTCTTGCCCATATTTCCCTTGTACGAACCGCCGGAACGTTTCCCGAGTGCGAACAACTCAAGGAGCCACACATGACCAGAGACACCGCCCTTGCCCTGCTGCACGAATACACCCAATCCGACAGCCTTCGGCGACATGCGTATGCCGTGGAAGCGGCGATGCGCGCCTATGCGCGGAAGCTGGAAGGAGATGAAGAGGAATGGGGGATAGTCGGACTCCTGCACGATTTCGACTACGAGCGCTATCCGACCGAGGAGGGACATCCCTTCGAGGGAAACCGCATTCTTGGGGAACGCGGGTATCCGGAGAACATCCGGCGCGCCATCATGTCCCATGCTGATCACACGGGCGTCGCGCGCGAATCTCCCATGGAGAAGGCACTGTTCGCCGTGGATGAACTCTGCGGCTTTTTGACGGCGGTGTCCTACGTGCGGCCCGATCGCTCGATTGCCGGGCTACAGGTGAAATCCGTGAAGAAGAAAATGAAGGATAAAGGATTTGCCCGCGCAGTAAGCCGTGAGGATTTGCTGCGAGGTGCGGAGGAAGTCGGCATTCCCTTCGACGAGCACGTGGCCTTTGTAATCGAGGCGTTGACGGAAGTCAGAGACCGTCTGGGAATCTGATTCCGGACACTCGAAGGGAACCTCGCTGGAATACATGGGATACTTGCGAGCGCGAGGATTGCCCGATCGTGTGAGTGCGAGGATACACGGTTGTCAGAACGCATAGCGCATCGGTGTGCGGCTTCGTCAGGGAGTGACGAGGTCCCTGAGCGCAGTATCGATATCCGCGTATGTAAACGTGTACCCGCTCTCCAGCGTTTTGCGCGGATGGGCGCGCTGTCCGCCAAGCAGCATTTCGCCCAGTTCACCCATGGCAAGTTTGATCACGAAGGCAGGGACGGAGAATTTCGCCGGGCGCTTGAGTGCTTCACCGAGCGCAACGGCGAACTCGCGGTTTCGGATGAGGCCAGGTGCGACGGCGTTGAGAGGTCCACTGACCGATGGCGTATCCAGAGCGTGCAGCAGTATGCCCACCGCGTCATCGATATGAATCCAGGGGAACCACTGTTGGCCGTTGCCCACGGGTCCGCCGGCGAACATCTTGAAGGGTGTCAGCAGTTTGTCGAGGGCGCCGCCGTTGCGGGCGAGCACGAGTCCCATGCGCGGGGTCACCACGCGCAGACCGTGTGTTTCCGCCTTGTATGCGGCTGCTTCCCAGGCGACACAGAGTTCGGCGAGGAAATCGTTTCCCGGCGGGGAGTCTTCATCCACCTCCCGGTCACCCGTGTCTCCGTAGTATCCGACGGCCGAGACGGAAGTGAAAACTTCCGGCTTCTGCTCGGCCGCTGCGACGGCATGCATGAGCGCGGCGGCGGTATTGATGCGGCTGTCGTACATGCGTTGTTTGTAAGCATCCGTCCAGCGTCCCTCGGCGATGGATTCGCCGGCCAGATGGACAACCGCATCGGCGCCGTCGATTGCACCGGGCCAGTCATCCTCGCCGTCGGCAAGCCAGCGCATGGCCTCGCTACCGTCGGGAAGGGCATCACGGGCCTTGTCAGGATTGCGGGTGAGAACGGTGACGCGGTCACCGCGTTTGAGAAGCTGCCTGGTCAGGCGTCTGCCAATCAGACCGGTGCCACCGGTCATCACGATGTGTTTGGGCATGATGGTCTGTGATGAATTTCTACGACGGATCTAACGGTACACGAACATACCATTACTTCTAACCAATGTGATGCACGGGAAATTCCCGGGGTGTCGTTCATTGCAAGGGCGGGTTGGTGGCTCGGCACTGCAATGATGCTCATTCCGGAGTCTCCGGTATTGGGGAGACGAGACGTTTGTGCACCGGACAGGGAATCCGTTTCCTTCGACGACAGTGCGGTGAGCCCTCGTTCTTCCGGATTCACTGTGCCGGTTTGACCATACGAAGCCCAGATGGTAAATTGAGGCATAGTTTTTGTCCCAACAACCATGTCGATATCATCATGATCGAACACATCCGGGAACTGCTCGGCAGTGAGGCCGACCATCTGCTGAATCATACCTGCAACACCATTCCGAAGGAATCCCTGCACCTTCCGGGATCGGATTTCGTGGACCGTGTCTGGAAAGACAGCGACCGCAATCCACGCGTGCTGGTCAACATGCAGCGCGTTTACAATCACGGCCGTCTCGCGGGTACGGGCTACATGTCCGTTCTCCCTGTCGACCAGGGCATCGAACACAGTGCCGGGGCGTCCTTCGCGCCCAATCCGATTTACTTCGATCCCGAGAACATCGTTAAACTCGCCATCGAAGGCGGCTGCAACGCCGTCGCCAGCACGCTCGGTGTGCTGGGTTCCGTGGCGCGGCGCTATGCACACAAAATCCCTTTCATCGTCAAGATCAACCACAACGAACTGCTTACCTATCCGAACAAGTACGACCAGGTACTTTTCGGCAGCGTCGATCAGGCCTTCGATATGGGCGCGGCCGCGGTTGGCGCGACAATCTACTTCGGCTCCGATGAATCCACCCGCCAGATCGTGGAGATATCCGAGGCATTCGAGTACGCGCACGAGCTGGGAATGACGACCGTTCTCTGGTGTTACCTGCGGAACAACGATTTTAAAAAGGACAAGGATTACCACACCGCCGCGGACCTCACCGGGCAGGCGAATCATCTCGGTGTCACCATCGAGGCCGATATCATCAAGCAGAAGCTGCCGACGAACAACGGCGGATATACGGCCGTGAACTTCGGAAAGACGCACAAGCTGGTGTACGAAAAGCTCTCATCCGATCATCCCATCGACCTGACGCGTTACCAGGTGGCCAACTGCTACATGGGCAGGGTGGGGCTCATCAACTCCGGCGGGGCCTCGGGCAAAAACGACCTGGCCCAGGCAGTGCGCACCGC
>JAFGKR010000311.1 GCA_016928515.1 Bacteroidota bacterium
CACCGTCGAAGCATACTCGGGGAAGGTGATGCCGTACTCGACGCCGATCGTTCCGGGCGCTTCGGCGTAACCGGCCGGCATGCCCTGAGCGTCGACGAAGGAATAGGTCAGGCTTCCCGGAGTGATGTAGCAGGCCTCGTCTGCTCCGCGGTAGGGATTGACGCGCGCTTCGTGATCGATATCGTCGGTCACTTCCTGGAGAAGAATGCCGAAGAGATCCGTGTCGTCGTCCGACGGACTTGCCAGATGCAGGTCACCAGTAGTGATATCCTCGAAGAACACCGTTTTGGAAATGGAATGTGCGTCCATCCCGGAAGCGTTCTGCAGATCGGCAAGCGTTGTCATGTTTCCGTTCCAGTACGCCAGCGTGCTGCCGTTCGTGTAGAACAGGTTGTAGTCGGAATCCGTAATCGAAGCACCGTCATACACATACCAGGCGACACCGGTGCCCTGCTGGTAGAAGATGTTGTTGTAATACGTGCAACCACTCGGATAGTAGTCGTACAGGCCATTGCTGCTCGAATAGTTTCCGTCCATCCAGAACGTGTTATGGGCGAACAACGTGTTGTAGGAGCGGTACTTGTACATCATCCGGTACGGTGTGCTCTGTCCCGTAAGCGTGATCATGTTGTTGACGAAACGGGACTGCCCATTGACGTAGTAGTTCTGGTAGTAGAAGTACACGCCATAGGCATAGGTGCGTCCCTGGCCGAACCAGCGGTTCCGCTCAACGGAAGCATCATGACCGTAGTAGAAGAAGCTCAGGTACATGTAGCTGTAACCCGGGGCGAGATTGATGACGTTGTCGTGAAATGTCTCGTAGCCCTGGTAGTAGCTGTAGTAACCGGTATAATAGGAGTTTTCGATCAGGTTCCTCTCGTATACGCAATAATCCTGCGTGTTGGTGTTGCTCGTCCCTCCCATATACAGACCGTAGCTGCCGTTCTGAATATTGCAATCCCGAACGGTCGTGCGGTGGTTGTTCGATCCGTAGCCGTAGACTACGGCTGCATAGTTCGAGGTTGTCGTCACGCTGGCGCCGATAAGGTCGCAGCTCTCAACCGTACAGTCGGTGGAAGTCCCCATATTGACGACCTGGGTATACGTCCCGGTACCGGTATTGGTGATGGTCATGTTCCGGAACGTGACGAACGTCGCTCCACCGAAAACCAGCACGCCGTTGTTTGTGCTCGAGTTGGAGGCATATGCAACGGTGACGTCGGCGCGGTTTCCGGTCTCGGACTGAAACACCACCGTATTGACGGCTGAAGCTCCGGGTACATCATCGAGGACAATACGTTCGTTGTAGGTTCCACTGCGGACATTGAACACCACCGGACCGCAGAGACCGTAATTATTCAGATCATCTGCCGCGGAAGAAAAGTCCGGATAATCCGGCGATGCACCGCCGATGGTGAATGTTCCCGCCAGGGCGGACTGACGTGTCACCGTGCAGGTGTCGTTGTTGTTCACCGTGTCCGCGACGTTGTTCGGCATGCTGGTCCATGCCTGAATCGTGTACGGAACACCGGACTGGAAATTCTGCGAACCGAGCGTCACACTGGTCTTCCTGCTTGCGGCATCAAGCGTATCCAGCAGTCCCGTCCAGCTGTACGGCGTCTGGGGAACTCCGTTGAGCGTCCAGTTCACCGTGCAGGATGTGATCTGATTGATACCGAAATTCTGCAGCGTCACGTCGACGTTATGCGTTCCGGCGCAGAAATTCAGCGGGGAATCGACGGAAGTGATTCCCACATCGTTCGGCGCCGTCGCACCTTCGTCGTAATACACTACCCCACTGATCTGCCGGGGACAGAGACTGAAATTGAAGCTGGTAATGCCGGTATTCGGATCACCGGTTCCGGTACCCGCACAGTGGCTGCCGCAATCGATGGTCATGTACGAGTCGGAGAAGCTCGACTGTGAAATGCTCGAATTGTACTTCACCGAAATGGTATGATGGGAGATGATGAATCCCCACTTCTCGTTCGGCTGAATCAGAAAATCCAGGTTGATCGGAATGATCGTCGGTGTGGATGTCTGTGTGACCGTTGTCGTCGCGCGCCCGAGATGAATCCAGCCGGTGTTCTGATTGACATATCCGTTCGGATGTGCCCAGATGTCGACCGTGGTCGACCCGGTCCCGGAAAAAAGATTCGCGAAACGGTACAGACGAACAGCCTGATGCGCTGTGATGTCGAAGGAAATGAAGGAGTTTGATGATGTCGATGTGTTGCCGGTGGGCACGGTCGCGAGAGAGTAGGCGCCCTGTGCGAATGTCGCCTCCGTTGTGGAGAGGACGAATCCGCACATGAGCAATACGATGAGTGACCGCGAATACCTCGCAGCCACCGTAGTGACGTGTTTCATGTGTACCTCGTGGATCGTGAATGGAACAACAGTCTATCCGTAACGCAATTTGCGCTCGTACTTCCAGTCATACGGCTGCATCCGAAGGGATGAAGAATGTCACGTATCAGTCGTGGCGTCGTCAATCAGTTCTATCCGGCGTCACTTCCCTCACCCAGCGCCGAACATTCACACCGTGAAAGAAAGATACATAAAAATATCTTTCAATGAAAACCGCCACCCGATGCACGTATCGGATGGCGGTTTCATGTGTATTCGGCGAGATAGCCCGTTCCCCGCAACAGTTTTGCTTCGCTCTCCCTGCCATGAAAGCGAAGCGTCTTCCGGTACGCTACTCGATGCCGTGGGCGGCGAGCCAACGCTCGGCGTCGATCGCCGCCATGCAACCGGTGCCGGCGGCGGATACGGCCTGGCGGTAGACATGATCCTGGACATCCCCACAGGCGAAAACACCCTCTATGTTCGTGTATGTGCTCTTGCCCTGCGTCTTCAGGTACCCGGTCTCGTCCATATCGAGAATCCCCTCAAACAGTTCGGTGTTGGGCTTGTGTCCGATGCCGATGAACAATCCCTGTACCGGAAAATCCTCCAACTCTCCGGTGTTCACATTCTTCAGCACGAGGTGTGTCATTTTCTTGAGTCCGTTCTCCTCGACGCCTTTTACTTCCTCAACAACGGAATTCCACTTGAATGCGATTTTCGGGTTGTTGAGGGCGCGTTCCTGCATGATCTTCGAGGCACGCAGTTCCTCCCTGCGATGGATGAGCGTCACTTTTGTGGCATACTTGGTCAGATACAATGCTTCCTCCATCGCGGTATCGCCTCCACCGATCACCGCCACCTCCTGCTCCTTGAAAAAGAATCCGTCACAGGTCGCACAGGCGGAGACGCCGTACCCCATGTACTCCTTCTCACTGTCCAGACCGAGCAGTTTCGCGCTCGCACCAGTGGAAACGACAACCGCATCTGCTTTATACTGCGTTTCGCCGACGAAGACCTTGAACGGACGCTCGCCGAAATCCACTTTCGAAACATGTTCGAATTTACTCGCCGCTCCGAAGCGCTGCGCCTGCTTGCGCATTTCGTCCATGAGCTTGGGACCCTGTATCCCTTCGGGAAAACCGGGATAATTTTCGACTTCCGTGGTGATGGTCAACTGTCCACCGGGCTGATTCCCTTCGAACACGAGAGGATTCAGATTGGCGCGCGCTGCATACAACGCGGCCGTCAGTCCTGCGGGACCCGATCCGATGATGATGACTTTGCGATGTTCCATATTCCTTCCTTCTGGTGAGGTACTGTAATTCATCTATCTGTATAAGATTCCTGTTGCGCCAAAACGGTTCGGGCGTTGCGTCGCAAGCCATCGGGCTTGCAGCGTTTCACCGGGCTCTTCCGGAAGCGCTCACGAAACACCTCGTCAGGAATGTCCGCCATATCTTCAAGCTCCGGACACATATTTTCACTGCGCGGCGCGAATCCACTCTCCGGACTTTCCTGTGCGAAGGAATTCCATGGACAGACATCCTGACAGATGTCGCAGCCGAACACCCAACCCCGAAAATCCGCATCCTTCGCGCCGGGGATCACCGCTCCCCGATGCTCGATCGTCAGGTAGGAAATGCAGCGATGGGCGTCCACCACATACGGCTCGACGATGGCTTGCGTCGGACACGCGTCGATGCAGGCCGTGCAGCTCCCACAAAAGTCGGGAATCGGTGCGTCGTACTCCAGATCCGCGGTGGTGAGGATCTCGCCCAGGAACACCCACGATCCCCTGTCGCGCGTAATGACATTGCTGTGCTTCCCCAACCAGCCGATGCCCGCACGCACCGCCCAGGCCTTCTCCATGACCGGACCGGTATCGACGTAGCGGCGGGTTTCCGCACCGTCCGTTACCTCGCGGATCTCGTTCTCCAGAGCCGCGAGCGCATCCCCGACAATAGCATGATAATCGCTCCCCCAGGCGTAGCGCGATATTTTTCCGTGCCGGGGATCATCCGAGTGGACTCCCGGAGTGTAGTAGTTCATGGCCAGACAGACAACCGATGCCGCCCCGGGCAGTACCTCACGCGGATCACTGCGCCGCCGCGGATCGCGTGCCATCCAGTCCATGTCCGCATGATATCCGCGCAGCAGCCACTCGTGCAGTCGGGCGGATTCGATATCGAGTGCATCCGCCCGGGCGATACCGACATGCGAGAATCCGAGTGTTCGTGCACGTTCCCGGATGCGTGCGCTGCGTTCCGCGGCAGGATTCACCACCACGACCTTTCGTCCTCCGGTACTGCGATGAACACCTCTCCCCCCTCAACGCGCGTTTCGAAATGCCGAAGCCGGCAGGACGCGTGGGTGCAGCGTCCCGTGGTGATATCAAAACTCCAGCCATGCATCGGACAGGTGAGGATGCGGCCGTCCAGCTCACCTTCCGCGAGAACGGGAATATGCTGATGGGGACAGAGATTCTCCACCGCGAAGACCTTTCCCTCGATGAGAAACAAGGCGATGTCGACATCCCGCACGCGTACCGGAATCCCGGCTCCCGAACGGAGACGGGCGAAGGGCAGCACGGATTCGAACGCTCCATCGCTCACGCGCCTGACCTCCCGGCCGCCCGCAGCGCATCCGTCAGTGAACCTTTCCCGACAGCCGTGTATCCCTTCTCCCCTTTTTCCACAAGAGAGGCCTCAAAAAATGCATCGTGTTCGTAGACCAGGACATCGCGTGAGGAGACGGCACGATCGAGGATCGCCTGCTTCTCTGCGAGCGTGACCAGCGGTTGCAGATCATAGCCCATGATCCAGGGAGCCGGAACATGTGCGCTCATGGGGATGAGGTCGCCCGCGAAAAGCAGCCCCTGATCGCCGTCGCTGATCCTCAGCAGCTGCTGACCGAACGTGTGCCCGTTGACGATCTCCAGGCGCAGTCCGGGGAACAGCTCTTCCTCACCATCGAGCAGCTGAAGCTTCCCGGCCTCCTCAATGGGCAGCAGATTGTCGGGAAAGTAACTCGCACGATCGCGCTCGGACGGCGAAAGGCCCCACTCCCACTGCTTGCGTTGCACGTAATGCGTCGCATGGGGAAACTGGAGGGAAAGTGCACCGTTCTCTCGGATGACCGCACCCCCGACGTGATCGAAGTGCAGATGGGTGAGGATGACATCCGTGACGTCTTCCGCGGTGATGCCGAAGGTTTTCAATCCGGTCTCGATTGAACAATCGGAAAAATCGATCGCGAAGATGGAGGTGAATTTTTCGCCTTCCTTTCTTCCGACGCCGGCATCTATCAGTATGACGCGGTCGCCGGTGCGCAGAAGCAACGACCGCATGGTCATGTCGATGCGATTCTGCTCGTCCGCGGCGTTGCTTCTCTGCCAGAGATTTTTCGGGACAACGCCGAACATGGCGCCACCGTCGAGTTTGAAGCGCCCGGTTTCCAGCGCACCGATCTCGAATCCGCCAAAAGGGATGAATGTCATGAGAATCCGATGAGTGAACGTGAAAGGGAACTGTCGGAGATCTTCTCTGCCTCAGCGACCGATTTCGTCGAGATATTTGACCTTGGCCTGCAGTTCCTCCTTGGTCTCCACATGCCTGGGATCCGGGAGACAGCAGTCGACCGGACACACGGCTGCACACTGCGGCTCGTCGTGGAAGGTTTCGCATTCGGTGCACTTGTCGGGGACGATATAAAAATAGTCCGCCGACCAGAATCCGCCTGCACCCGACGGAGCAACATCTCCCTCACCATAGCTCTTGCCGGCCAGTTCCCAATCCGCGCCGCCCTCGTAAATCGCTGTATTCGGGCACTCGGGCTCACAGGCTCCGCAGTTGATGCACTCGTCTGTAATGTAAATCGCCATTTTTTCCTCCAATTCCTGAATGTGCTGCGAAATGACTTCCCGTTGAACGGGCGTGGGCGGTGTGGTGGAACCGCCCGATACTGACTGTTACAACAAATAAGACATTCCGCGGGTTTCCCGCAACTCCACAGCAGTGTGTATCTTGCCTCTCCACGGTTGTGCTCGTATATTTTAATTTTGTCCCCAACCGGCAGGAACGCATGATCACCCTTCCCATTTCGTCGCTCCCTGGCATTCCGCGGCTGTTCACTGACTACGTGAACGACCGCTCCGATGCCCGAAATTTTTTCATGGGGCATTTCTCCGATCTGATGGCGTATGAAACGCATCTGCAGCACATCGAGCGCAGAACCTATCTCCGCGACGCGCTCTACGAGGCCCTGGTCGTGCAAAACAAGCGCTTCTACAGTGCGGCCGCAACCTTCGCGCATCTCGAAGCGTTCCGCAAGCCGAACACCGTTGCCGTTGTCACCGGGCAGCAGGTGGGATTGTTCACCGGACCATTGTACACGATATACAAGGCACTGACCGCCGTGCAGCTTGCGCGCTGGCTGGCGGAGCAATTTCCGGCCTACGGTTTCATCCCCATGTTCTGGCTCGAAAGCGAGGATCACGATTTTGCCGAAATCAACCATGCAGGTGTCATCACAAAGGAAAATGAATTTGCCCGCGTACTGTACGGTTCTCCCGAAATAGAGGAGGAAGGAAGGAATCTCACGCCGATCTCACGCCTCGTTATCGATGAGCGCATGCAGGCCACCATGGAACAGCTGCGCGGGATGCTGCAGGAATCCGAGTTCACCGATGACCTGCTCCGCTCTTACCGGAACGCCTACGCGACAGGCGGCAACCTCCAGACGGCCTTCGCGCGATTGTTCAACGATCTGTTCCCGGAGAGCGGACTCGTGTTCGTCGATCCTTCCGATACAGCGCTGAAGCAACTCGCTGCGCCGGTCATCCTGCAGGAGCTGGAAACCTATCCGACCACCGGAGAGGAAGTCATCAAGCGCAGCGCGGAACTCGAGGAACGCTATCACGCGCAGATCAAACCACGTGCCGTCAACCTGTTCTTCCTGCACAAGGAAAATCGCTACCCCATCGAACCGAACGAGTACGGCTTTTTCCTGCGCGGGACGCGTCAGCGGTTCACACGGGATGAATTGCTCGAAATCGCCAACGCTGAGCCCGAGCGCTTCAGCCCGAACGTGCTGCTGCGTCCCATCATGCAGGACTTCCTGCTGCCGACCGCCGCATATGTCGCGGGACCGTCGGAGGTATCGTATTTCGCACAGCTGCAGCCGGCCTACGATCATTTTCAGATCCCGATGCCGATCATTTTTCCACGCGCGAGCATCACTCTCATCGAACGCAAAGTGGACAAGGTGTTCCGCAAATTCGATCTCCCCTACGCCGGCATGTTTCTTGACGACGAGGAAGCCTTCCGTCTCATTACGCACGAAGAAACCGGCGACACGCTGCTCGATCTCGATACTTTTCGCACCCGCATGGAAGATCTCCTGGAAGAATTTCTTGAAGGAGCGAAACAGGAGCATGCCAACCTCGAGGGACCGGCGGACACGACGGCCGCGAACATCCGGCGGTCACTGGCCGCATTCGAAGATAAACTGTACCAGCAGAGGCGCCAGCGGAACGAAGTGCTTACACGTCAGATAGAGAAGATGCACGTGTACCTCGCTCCTGAAGGGAAACCACAGGAACGACAGGTCAACCTCGCGACCTTCCTGAACCGTTACGGCCGGGAAGTGCTGGAGCAAATCGAGGATGCCTGCGTCCCTTTCCCCGCGGAGCACCGGCTGGTTTTTCTCTGATCCCCTTGCCACTTTCCGATTTTCTGCGTAAGTAGAATACAGGACCCCAACGTACGAATCACGGAGGAGGTATTGTCATGTATTTCGTGACCTATCGCAACGTCCTTCGTCCACGCACAACGCTGGACGATTATCGCAAAGGCCTGCAGCATGTCTGGCCGACGCTCCATGCCTGGGGCGCGGAGAATGTGGAGATGTACCAGGAACTGTATGACGAATCCGGCGCCTTTTACACGCGCTATACGATCGCGAGTCTCGACACCTGGAACGAGCATGTCACAAGCGACGAGTTCAACACCATGCTCAAGCACCTTGAGAACATTCTCGATCTGAGCATGAGCGAAGTGAGCGTCGCCGTGGCAATCCCGACAGGGATCACGGACTGACTCACGGAGCAGGATAACGTTCGATCATCAGGCTCACCGTGCGATTGTAAAACCGTGTTTCCGGGAACGTATTCGGAAATACCGGATCCGTTTCTCCGTGTCCAATGCTCTCGACACGCTCGTCCGCACCCGCACCCAGGGTTTCGGACAGGATTGCACGGACGGCGTCGGCACGCTGTTGCGAGAGTTTCTGATTGTACTCCTCGCTGCCGATAATGTCCGTGTACCCGTTCACCGTGATGGATGACCCCTCGGTGATGCGGGGGTAGACATATTCCTCCATGATGCGTGCGTTCCGCTCGCCCGGTTCGGCAACGTCGAAGGGAAAGAGGATCAGACTGATTTTCTCCTTCGTGATTCCGTCATCCGTGACGGAAACATTCTGCCTGCGCTCACGGCGCACTTCCCGCACACGGATGCGCAACGGATCGGTGAGATCACTGTCCCCTGCTTCATCCTCCACCAGGTAACGGCAGAGCAGGTCACCCTGGCTTTCCGGCATGTCGCCTGAACGGTTCTTCCAGTTCCAGCGGATGCTTCGCTCCTCCTGCCTCCCCTCCCTCCGATCAAACTCTCTGCCGTTCTGTTCCACGGTCAATACCCAGGCGGCGAGGCCCTCCTCCGCTTGTATTGTCGGAGTGAACACGACGCTCTCCGGATCCGTGCGGACGAAGCGACGGACGAAGGTTACCGGGCGAAGCAACTCCCATGAATCCGAGGAGATTTCGACACGACGGTTTTCCGCCTGTCCGAGGGAGTCGCGCGAGGATGACGGCACGGGAGGAAGCTCGCCTTTCGCCATGGTGATTCTGGATGGATCGATCCCCCAGACCGTACGGAGAAAATCCTGTACCGCGAGCGCACGATCCGCTGCAAGTGTCGTGTTCTTCTTCTCCGCACCGATACCGTTGACATATCCGGTGACGGTGATGTGTGCATCCTCCATGCTCCGCATCCTGCTGCCGAGAATATTGAGCACGTTGTAATAGAAGTCGAGAGCGCCGCCCTCGATCGCACCCTCGTCGAAGGTCTCCCGGATACCGGGAGCAGGACGGATATAGCGATCAGGCAATATCGCGGAGGCCTGCTCGAAAAAGACGTACGGCAGCATGGGAAACGTCTCCCGGATCACTTCCTCTTCCATCACCATCTCCTCAGCGGATGCCTGCAGCGCAACCTGGGGAGGAGCCTTGAAACTGTAGCGCACGGTGTACCCCTTCGCAACAATCTTGTTCGCGATGGCTTCGAAGATGCCCGCAAGGTCCTCTGCGTTGCGCGCCTGGAAATGCTCCCCGCCTGTCCTTTTTGCGAGACCGACCAGGAAATCATTCGCCTGCGTCAAATAATCGATGGTGTAATACACGGTTCCGGATTCGTCGGCGCGCATCGCCGTGGCATCTTCGACCCGGCTGGCATTATCCTCCCCGTCGCTGAAGATGATCGCGAAACTGCGATCCACCGTCCCGGTATCCGCGGCGACCTGAAGGGATGCACCGAGCACACCGTCATACAGATACGTGTTCCTCGTCAGATTGCGTTCCACCAGCAGCTTCTTCGCATAGTCCACCGCTCGTGCCTTGTCGTAGGTATACGGCAGACGAATCAGCGGCAGCGGTTTCCCGTTGTACTCAAACGCCGGTGACGCCATGTCCCCTTCGCGAAAAAACATCACTGAGACCCGGACGGCATCGGAAAACCGCGAAATCGTCTGCTCCAGCGTCGAACGCAGAAGAGCGAGGTGGGGACTCATGGATTGGCTGTTATCCACCATAAATACGACACGCATCACGGTGTTCTCCACCGCGGTGATTTCCTCGACAGAGTGAATCGTCGCATTCTTCCTTCCCTTGGTGATACGGAAATCCTTCGTTTCGAGCCCGGGGATATGCTCCCCCTTCGCGTTTACGGGTGTCGTGGTCAGACTGCCCGGTGCTCCCTCCGTCACACTGCGGACCAGAGACTTGGCGACTGCGGAATGGGTGCACTCCAATTGCATGGGAACGTCCATCTGCGCGCGCAACGTGCCCGTGCTCAGGAAAAGGAGTATGGCGAGCATGGAAATGACATGGCTGTGCATCATGGCAATATCCTCCGGAATGAGATCAGGCAGCGTTCCACGACCGCTGTCGGCCCTTGCGGGAAATCAGAGCTTGCGGTCCTTCCAGACCACACGTCCGCCCAGCACGACGACAAACGGCAGGATTGTCACGTAGATCAGGTAATACAGTTCGAACAGGGGAAAGTAACGAAACAGGCGCAATTGTCCGAATCGCTGAAGCGGACGGAACAGGAGATATGCATCCCCGGCGGCCTTCCCTGCAATACCGAGAAGCCAGACCGGAAACGGCAGGCCGAGAAACGGAAGCAGAATGATTGCGGCATTCATCAGGAAGCCGATGCTCATGATCCCGAAACCGATCGGATGAATGTCCAGTCCTCCGCGCCCCCACCGCTTTTTCTGGCGGAACAGCTCCTTGAGCGTTCGGCAGGGCGCGCTCCAGACAAGCGTCGACGGCTCCACGGGATACCGGACGGTCCAGTCCGTCTTGTAGGAGATCGCCTTGAACAGGGCGAAATCCTCCGTGACGCTGAATCCCACGTTCTGATATCCTCCCACATCCTCATAGGCCTTGCGGCGAAAGGACATGTTGTTCCCGACGGCGCTCAACGAATATCCCCATCCCACGCCGGCCGATGCAATGGTGAGCAGGTAGGCCCAGTCCATGGACTGCATGCCCGAAAATGCTCCGGAATTCGTGATGAGCGTATATCCGCAGACACAACCGGTGCGGGCGTCGTATTGCTCAACCGTCTGCTCGGCCCAGTCGACGGGTACGATACAGTCCGCATCCGTGGTCAGAATGATCTCGCCTCGACTCTGCTCGATCGCCTGTGCGATCGCGTTGGCCTTCCCTCTCAATCCCGGTACGACCCCCTCGGTGCGTATCATGCGCAAATGCGGGACGCGTTTTTGCCACACGGCAATCAATTCCGCGGTCCGATCCGTGCTCTGATCGTCCACCACCAGTATCTCCATTCGCCCCTCCGGATAGCGCAGTGCAGCGAGTCCGGCGAGACATGCATCGATGTTGTGCTCCTCATTGCGGGCTGCAACGAGGACGGATATGATTGGCCGCTCCGGCTGCCGGACACGCACGGAAGCGCGCCGCGCACCGGCGGAGAAAAGGAGAATCTTGATCAGATACAGCACCAGAATGATCAGATACGCCGTTGTCACCGTGTCATCCTTTCTGATCCAATACGACGGTCGTGAGATTTTTTTGCTCGCAGAGTTCCGCGATCGCCGTCAATGAAGCGACGAGCCGATGCTGCATGCCGGATCGATCGTGCAAAACGATGATATCCCCACCCCGGAGGCGCGAAAGCCGGTGACGAAGTTCAGTCACAGACACTTCCGGGCGCCAGTCGCCTGGCATGAGACTCCACAGCACGGTCCGGCAGCCAAATTGTTGCGGAATCGTCATCTGTCCGGGACGCATCCTCCCGTATGGCGGGCGATACAGTGCGGGACGCCGGCCGGTGATGTTTTCGATCACACGAAGAGAACGCTCGACATCTTCCGCCAGTCGCCGATTCAGGAGACGAGCGGGACTGACATGCGCGTATCCATGGGATGCGATGGCATGCCCGGCCTCCAGCAGCGCCTGCGCCGAAACGGGGTGCCGTTCAACCGCTTCACCGCTCAGAAACCAGGTCGCTCGCAAACGTATATCGTCGCACGCGCGCAGTATCCCATCCAGTGCTTCCTCGGAAGGACCGTCATCGATGGTCACCGCCACGGCATCCGTGCGTGCAAGACGGCGCATTGCGCCAGGCAGGAAGGTCGGCGCATGGGAATACAGCCGCGACAGCGAACGGCGATATGTGTGAACGACAGGATGCATGTGTCAGATAATAAAATACACAACTTTCGCACACGCAGGCGAAGCGCATTAAAAATCGATATTGAATCCGGGTCCCCAGTACGACCAGTTCTGATCGTAGTACTCACCGTGCTGACTTTTTCCGCGGAACCAGGCGATGTACAGTTGGACCCCCGTGCCGCGCCAGCATCCAGCCTTCACCCCGACCTGCAAATTGACTGCCGCCTCCCATCCATCGATATCGATGAGTCGGAGATCCACAGCTGCATAGGGATGCAGCCACCCTGCTCCTGCCCCCTGCCAGACGGCCTCGATGCCCGACTGCAGGGACCACTTTCCGAGCGTGGCGGGGTCGATGTGGTAGATGTACTGACCGCCACCGTACAACCGCAGCAGACCGGACCACTCCACCGCGGCGATCAGATCGACGTATTCCCTGCTGTACACACGTGGAAGCTGACCGTCACGCCAGGTCCCGCTCTCTTTCTGGTAACTCCCATCAACCAGGTGCGCGCTTATATGGCTCAAACGCAGGCGGAGTGCGGCGCTGAACCGATCCGAAAGCGTGCGCGCAAAGGAGGCATTGACACCGAACAGATAATCCACGGCGTCGACCGGAAAATGGAAATCCTTCTCCTGCCGCAGGGATGTCCAGGTGAAGAAATCCGCGCCGATCGCCACCTGCATCTCATCATTATAGATTGCCCACTGCAGCACATCAATGGAATTTCCGATATCGAGACGCAGCCGTTCTTCCCCGAGCAGGCGCGACATCCCGACACGCGGCTCCACATGATGAGCGATCAATGGAGGAAAGAGAAGACGTCCCTCCGTGCGGGAAAAATCGGAATCATGTTGAGAGTGGAGACCCGCCGGAGAGACGAACAGGATCGCGAGAAGGATGGAAATCGCTTTCATGAAGGGTGATTACAGATCGTCGTCCTCATCCGCGAACAGGTCCGGATCATCGATGCGGTCCTCCGCGACGAAAAGGCGCGAGCAGATGTCTCCATCGAAGCGACCGGTCTTGCTGCAGTTCTCGAAACGCTTGTGCAGACCATCGAGATCCTTCGCTTCTTCGGACGTCGCAAGATCATCCATGTCGTTACAGTTCAGACAGAAGCGCAACGCTTCCGGATCTTCGTTCTTCTTCGGAGATATGGCAGTATTTTTTTTGTTATGCATCGGGACGTACCACACAATATGCCCGGATCAGTATACGAACAAAACAGCGTTTCGTGCAATGAAATTCCGGGTTTCGCAGGGATTGGCCCCGGGGAGAAGGCAGACTTGCAGGATGCAGCGGTCCGGCAGGAAATACACTTCCTGCATGGATCAGGACGGATATCCGATGCCGGCAGGCATCAGGCAGGATAGCGGATGTCCGTATGCGGGTGACGTCCAGTCATTCATAGCGAAGCGCGTCGATCGGATCGAGATTGGCCGCCTTCCACGCGGGATACGTTCCGAAGATGATGCCGACGAGACAGCATGCGGCGATGCCCGTCGCGATCCAGGTGAGCTCGATGACGGGATCGATCTCCAGTGCGACAGCGAGAATATTTCCTGCAAGCAATCCGAGAAGGATACCGATCAGTCCGCCGAGGACGGAAATGACGACGGCTTCCGAGAGAAACTGCGCAATGACCGACCGACGGGTCGCGCCGACCGCCTTGCGCACACCGATCTCCCGCGTCCGCTCGGTCACCGACACCAGCATGATATTCATGATGCCGATACCTGCGGCGAGCAGTGCCACGGCGGCGATCGCCATTGTGCCCAGGCGCACCGTTGCGGTCATCTCGTTGAATTCGCGAATCAGTGATTCGTTGGAGAACATCGCGAAACTGTTCTCCTCTCCGGGCCGGTCCTTGCGGACGGCACGCAGCACGCCGATGACCTGGTCCTGCACCGCCTGGAAGTTTTCGCGAGACTCGGCCTGCACCATGATATGAATGGATCGGTTCTTCCCGAACTTCTCGAAAAACGTCGTGATCGGGATGACGAAATGGCGGTCACGGCTCCCGAACATCGCTCCCTCGGGTTTCAGTGTGCCGATGATCTTGTAACGTGTTCCCGCGAGCGAGACGGTCTCGCCGATGGGATTATATGACGGCGGGAAGAGCAGGCGAACCAGGTCCGCACCGAGAATAACGACCCTTCGGGTCAGATCGAGATCGGATTGCGAGAGCGAGCGTCCCAGGTCGATCTCCCACTGATTGGTGGGAAGACCGTCGGGAGTTTCCCCGGCTATGGCGATGTCGGGATTTGTCCGGACGTTTCTCCACGTGACCTCGTATCCGAAGGTCCATGCTTCCAACCCGATGTAGCGGGCACCCTGCGTCCGTTCCACCACGGCGAGCCCCTGCGCGTAGGTGATATCCGGCCGGTTACGCAAGCGTGCATGCCATCCCGGACCGCCTCCCTGGTTGTGGGGATATTTCTGCACCTGAAAGGTATTCGTTCCCAGCGCGCTGAGTCCGCCTTCGATACTGTTCTGCAGAGCGCCGAGCGCCGTCATCACGGCAATGATGGAGAACACTCCGATGGCAATACTGAGGAGAGTCAGAAAGGAACGCAGCCGATTTCCGCGGAGGGTTTGCAGAGTCGTCGATATGCTCTCGATGCGTGACATGGATCACTCATAGCGCAGTGCGTCGACCGGATTCATCTTCGCGGCGGTAAAGGCAGGGATGATGCCGGAAATCAATCCGACGGCGACGGAAATCGAGAGCGAGAGGATGACCACCCAGAGCGGCATGCTCGATGGCAGCACTTCATCGATGATGAGGCTGAGCGGCCAGGAGATCGCCAGTCCCAGCAGTCCTCCCAGCATGCAAATCGTCGCGGCCTCGATCAGAAACTGAAAGAGAATGGAACTGCGTGTGGCCCCGAGCGCCTTGCGCGTTCCGATCTCCTTTGTGCGCTCCTTGACCGAGACGAACATGATGTTCATGATACCCACCCCACCGACGAGGAGGGACAGGGAGGTGATCAGAAAGCCCACGACGCCGATGGTCGAGACCACGCCGTCGAATACCTGCTTGAGAAAGTCCTGCGTATTGATCCCGAAATCGTTTTCCTCCCCGGGTGGTACCGCGCGGATTTTCCGGAACACCCCGATCATTTCCGCTTTGCCATCTTCCTTGTCGACTCCATCCCGCATCTTGACGTGAATATCGATGCTGCGGTTGGTGCCGAACAGCTTCAGGAAATTCTCCAGGGGAATGAATGCCTGTGTATCCTTGCTGAACATGGCGGTACCAAGAAAATCGCCTTCCTTCTCGAACACGCCGATGACCCGGTAACTGTATCCGGAAATCTTGATGGTCTTGCCGATGGGATCCTCCCGCTCGAAGAGGTTGTCGGCAACGTCGTGGCCAATAATGCAGACCGGCCGTCCGGCGTTGGATTCATATTCGTTGAAGAAGCGCCCCTCCTCGGGTACCACCCCGGACGTGATTTCGTATTCCGGCACGGTACCGTTGAGATTCCCCTTGACGGAGCGATTCTTGTATTTGAACGTTCGTTGCCAGCTGTTGACGACGGGGACGACGGCCTCCGCGAGAAGGAGTCGCTCCCGCAGTTCCTCTGCCTGCTCAACGGTGATGTCCTTTCGATTGCGTGCCTTCCACCACTCCCCGCTGAACCAGTCCCATTTGCTGATATAGTAGACGTCCGTACCGAGTGAGCTGATGCTTTTGTCGAGTGCTGCTCCGAGACCCTCGATGACCGTCGCCATCAATGTCACCACAACGACTCCGATCACGATACCGAGTGTGGTGAGAACCGAACGCATCTTGTTCGCCCGGATCGCGATCAACGCAATCCTGACACCTTCGGAATAATCGTGCAGGGAGAGCATCTGAATCTCACATCTGTGATGCGTAGGTCAGAGGATTGGCCACCACTTCATCACTCGCCACCTTGCCGTCGAACAACCGCAGGATGCGATGCGCATGCTCGGCGATTTCCTCTTCATGCGTGACGAGAATGAGCGTATTCCCCTGTGCGTGAAGCTCCGAGAACAGCTGCATGATCTCGACACCCGTTCTCGAGTCCAGGTTTCCCGTGGGCTCGTCGGCAAGGATAATCGAGGGATTGTTCACCAGCGCACGTGCGACGGCCACGCGTTGGCGCTGCCCACCGGAGAGTTCATTCGGCTTATGCAACATGCGATCACCGAGTCCCACGTCCGTGAGCGCCTTCTCCGCGCGCTCCCGCCGCTCGTGCGACGGGACACCGGCGTAGATCAGCGGAAGTTCCACGTTGTGCAGCGCCGTGGACCGTGGCAGAAGATTGAAGGTCTGGAACACAAAGCCGATTTTCCGGTTGCGGATTTCCGCCAGTTGGTTGTCGTCGAGGTCACCGACATTCTCACCGCCGAATTCGTAGAGTCCGGAGGTCGGTGTATCGAGACAGCCGATGACATTCATCAGGGTGGATTTTCCGGAGCCGGACGGCCCCATGATCGCAACGTACTCGTTGGCCTGGATGTCAATCGTCACGCCGGAGAGCGCATGGACGAGTTCCGCACCCATGTCATAGGTTTTGACAACGTCTTTGATGTGAATCAGGGCCATACGTCACTTCCCTTCATTGCTGAAAAACTTCCCGCGTCCGAGAGAGTTGTCGATGCGCACCGTCGTGCTGTCATCCAGTTCCCGGCTGATGGCACGGTAGCTGCCGGTGACCACTTCCATTCCTTCTTCCACGCCTTCCAGGATTTCGATGTACGTATCGCTGCTGATGCCGGTTTTGACGGGGATTTTTCGGGCCAGTCCCTCGCGGATGACAAAGATCACTTCCTGCGGTTTTTCCTTTCGCGATTCCTTGCGATCCGTCACACCCTCGATCTGCACCTCGCTGAATTCCTCTTCTTCGTCGTCGACACCCTCTCCCTTGTCGACGCGCTTTTTCTCACGCGTCGTGACGCTTTGGAGCGGCACGGACAAAACATCCCTGCGCGTTTCGGTTTCAATTTTCGCCGCGCAGGACATTCCCGGCCGGAACATCTCTCCCTCCGTCGCGATGATGAGGCGCACTTCGAAATTCGTGACTTCCTCCTGCGTGCCGAGCCCTTTCGTCATGGCGGTGTTTGCGATCTGATACACGGTCGCATTGAACAGTCGATCCGGGTAGGCGTCCACATCGATCCGTGCCGTATCACCGATATTGATAAGCACGACGTCGTTTTCGTTGACTTCCACGCGCGCTTCCATCACGGAAAGATCACTCACGGTCATGATCTCCGTGCCCTGCATGAAGCTGGAACCCGAGACACGTTCGCCGACCTTTGAAATTCGCTGTGTGACCACGCCGTTGATGGGTGAGTAGATGGCGGTCTTGTTGAGGTCCTCCCGGGCGCGTGTCAGGTTGGCCTCCGCGTTCTGCACGTCGAAACGTGCGGCGTCGACATTCGCCTTGGCGACTTCGTACGTGCTCTTGATCGACTCGAGATCCGATTCGGAAATCAATCCTTTCCTGAAGAGCTCCTGCTGGCGCGTGTACTCGCTTTCCACCTTCCGGAAATCGGCCTGGCGCTGCACGAGCATGGCCTTCGTGCGATTGAGATTCGCGACGCTTTGATCGCGCTGTGCCTCGTAGGTATCGGGCTTGATGCGCACGAGCAGCTGCCCTTTCGTGACGGCATCCCCTTCCTCCACCGGCAGAGCGATGATTTCCCCACTGACTTCCGCATTGATTTTCACCTGTGTCTGCGGTTGGATTTTCCCGGTGGCTTCCACCACCTGGGTCAGGGTGCGGCGGGCGATCTTCTCCGTCTGGACGACGATGATTTCATCCTTGTTGCTGCCGATGATCACTGCGATGATCACGATGACGAGCAGCACTCCGAGGGCGGAAAAAATGATGATCTTTTTCTTTTTGTTTGTACCGTTCTTGGCCATGGAAAGCCTCACCATCCTCTGTTAGTAGTCTATTCTTCCAAGCTGATAATCCATCTGCTTCTGCGCGGTGAGATAGCCGAAGGTCGCGTTCACGACATCAGCTTCGGCGAGTGTCAGATTTGCATTTGCCGTGATGAGGTCGAGCAACGTCCCGGCACCGAGATTGTAGCGTTCCTGCGCGATGCGTTGATCCTCGCGGGCGGATTGCAGCTTGTTGGCGGAAATGGCGACATTCTTCTCCGACATCTCCAGGTCGTTCATCGCACGCATGATTTCAGTGGAAATGGTTCTGCGCAGCTGCTCGAATGCGTATTCCGAATCCTTGAGCATGATCTCCGAGCGTTCGACCTGTCCCGAAATCTGGAAATTCGAGAAGATGGGTATGTTCAGGCTGACACCATAGAAGAATCGGTCGTAGAGATCGAAATCCGCGAGCTCCAGGTTGTTCCAGGTGTACTGCGCGAATGCCGTCAGGGAGGGCAGGTGGCCGGACGACGCGATCGAAACGGCCTTCTCCGCGCTCTGCACGCCGAGTTCCGCCTGCCGGAAATCCGCACGGGATTGCATCGCGGCATCCACCATCTCGCGGAAGGATCCGA
>JAFGKR010000312.1 GCA_016928515.1 Bacteroidota bacterium
GACGTAACTGAAAAGGGGGTCTTGGGTGTTTTCGTTGCCTCTCATGAGGGTAAAATACTCAATATCGGTGGTTTTTTTAGCAACCTGTTAAACCCATCCGTCGCACCGGATAGCTCCTTCAATGCGGACGGGTATGGCGGATTGCTCGTCGCCTGGAATTCCGCAAGCGACTCGCTCGGGATTGTCAGGCATCAGGTACAGACGAACAAACTTGAATATGTAACTACCGGTGGCGCGACGATACAGTGGAGTAATGCCAATATCATCAACGCCTCTGAGTTTTGTGCGGACACGACCTGGCCGGATATCGCAAGGATCAGCAACCTGTCTGGATCGGACACCATGGCGTACATCGTCTACGAAGGGATTACGGAGATCTGTACCCCTTCACGGTCACAGGAGGTTCTCGGCCAGTTCGTGTTTTACAATACCTACGGTCCGTACGCACGCGGTGCGCAATTCGATTCTCCATTCAGCATTCAGGGACGGCAGGTTGCCCCCGGAGAGGGCTACTACACTCAGTCTCAGCCAATCGTCCAGACCTCCGTGAATAATACCGTCTCGATCTACTGGATCGATGGCAGAGGATCGAAGGATCTCGTCATGGGGACACGCAGCTATGCGGATACGTCCATGTTATACTGGCTCAAACGCGGCGTGGATGATGATCCTGCTCGACCCATAGAAGTCGTGTTGGAGGGGTCTTATCCGAATCCGTTGTACCTGCATCGGTCAAGCATCTCGCATGTCGTCGTTCAGACCACGGCCGAAAGCACAGCCAAACTGGTACTGTACGATAATCTCGGACGGGAAGTGGTGACGATACACCACGGACCATTACCGGCCGGACGGAACGTGATCCGTTTCGATGCTGGATCGTTGAGGACAGGCGTGTACCACTATGCATTGATACAAGGTGAAAACGTGACGATCCGCGGTTTGATCGTCGTGCGCTGATACTGGCGTAGACCTTTCCGCATACCAGGGATGCCGGTGTATCCCGGCATCCCTGGCAAAATCCCACGAGGCGAAATACCCAGGAATGATTCAGGTGAAGGAAATCATGCAAAGAAGAAGACAACTCCTTGTAGGTTCAATTGTCCTGCTCCTTGGTTTGCCGGTAAAAGCCGCTGGATTCGGAGATCCCGGCGATACACTGCGGTACAAAGTGCCGGTGTATTTCACGCAAAATGATGGTCAGTGGGATCCCCAGGTACAGTACGGAATTCGTGGCGGTCGATCCTCCGCATGGTTTCTGGAACACGGCATAACACTGATACGGCATGTTGGCGAGACGGATGTGCCACTGACTCCCAGTGAACAACCGGTTGCAAAGCGCAAAAGAGCCGTTCTGGAACTGTCGTTCGTGAATCCTTCCCCCCACATGCGGATTGTCCGGGGCGAGGCTTCACCCTGCAAGTCCAATTTCTATCGTGGTTCGGATAGCGGTCAATGGTACGAAGCGGTACCCAACTATACATCCATTCAATACGAGAACGTCTGGGATGGAATCGATATCGAGTACTCGCTGGGTGAGAAGGGAAGTCTGAGGCAGCGGATCACTATCGCACCTGGCAGTGACGCGGGTCGGATCAGGATTGAGGTGATAGGCGAAGGCAAAACAGAAGTGCTGAAAATGATGAAGGGTGCCACCGAAGCATCACGCCTCAGATGTATCTCAGAAATGACTGGCGCCGGGACTGAAGTGATGCGTATGAAACCAAAAAAAAATAGTGTTGCTACGGTATACAAGGACACACTCAATCTCACATCTGAGTTCAATACAGCGTTTAATGTCACGTTGGGTATTACCGGGATGGTTGTATCTCCGAAAGGTTCGATTACAATTTGTGGAGAAATAGATAACGCAGGTCTCCCCGTAAAAGTTGCGATACAGGATAAATTGCGGGGACTCTCGGATCACTATGTCATGCAGTTCATGCCGGATGGTCAGGACCTGAGGTTTTGTTCATATTTAGGTGGCGCTGGGGAGGACAAAGGAGTGCTAGATTATCATGCTTATCACACAGGTCAAGCAATTGCGTTGTCACAGGATTATCATATTATTGGCGTGTTCAATGCTACAGGTGGTGCTCCGGTGACAAGTACCTCTTTTTGCGCCGACCCGAAACTTTCATCGGCGCACGTTGAGCCACGTACTTCCTACGTGTATCATCTCTCGGAAAATGGTACATTATATGCTTCGACATATTTAGGCGGCCCTGGTGATTTCATGGCGACTCAGTTGCAGGTTCGAAATCAATCCGTCTATATCATGGGTACAAACTACCATGATTCGCTTCGTGATATCAATGCACAGTCGGCTGTTTCAAAAAAAAGCCACCCGCATTCATCAGCTACCTGTCTTGCGAAATTGTCTGTCAAGTGCGATTCCCTGAATTTTATGACATACCTATATACTACAAATGATCCGCAGCATTCTTTCATGACATATGTGGATGAAGGATTTGGCTGCATGGCCGTTGACGACAGCGGCAGAGCTATCGTGGGATTTGGAATCGCCGGTACGGATGAGCGCGTTATTGTTCTCCCTGGTGTGACCAGGGAACAATGTCATGGTATCTGGGTCGCCAAACTTGCAACTGAAGGGGATCGGTTTTTATTCTCGAGAACTGTAAGCCCATTGCCGGGATTGGATCAATCGCTTAGTTCACCTGATGGAATTACAGATATATTCCCCTATGCAGACAACCGGATCGCAATATTTGGATCAAGGACGTGGCCAAAAGATAGTGTGCTTCCATCAAAATGGTCAATTGAATCAATAATCTCAGGTAATACACCTGAACTGTCGGAATACGTCTTTTGGGGGGCCATGCTCTCCGATGCAGGAGAGCTTGACCATGGAAAAATATTCGGTAATCTGGATCTACTGCAAACATATCCGAATCCGGTTGTCAGAGATCCTGTATGCGGTGGATTCCTGATGTTCCTTTGGAGTACACGAAACCACGATGTGTTTCATCCAATAAATGAAGTATCGAATGATAGCGATACGCTCATGGAACGGTACTGCATATCGATTGACGAGCAGTTGCGAGTACGGTATGCAACAAAGTGGAATTCAGCTTACTATATTGGCAATGGAACGCCTCGCCAAACCAACAATATTGTAAAAAAGTACTTCTTGGACCATAACGGATACGCTTATCAATATGCAAGTACACAGCATCCATACGCAGCGAGGAGGTACTACCGCAGCTGGCGCTACCCCCTGCCAGCATCTCCGGGTTGGCCAGATACGAATGAGCCGTACAATGAAGAATATTTGACACGCTTCAGAATATACACCCCCTGCTGGCAGGTCGGGTGCGACTTGTCTGTCCCCGATACCATCAAGATTGAGCGTACGCATACCTATGGAACTCCTTCGCAGTTTACTGTGAATTACACGGTCACCAATTACAGTTCCGCAAAACCTGCGAGAATCGACCACGCGACAATAGAACTTCCACCCGGGTTCGAACTTGTCAGCGGTCTACCTTCACAATCAATGATGCCCACTTTTCTTGGCCCGAGCATAACCGCGACATGCAGCTGGCAGGTGCGTATCAGTGATGCAATGGTTCTGATTGACTCCGGAGCAGTGGATACCGCACTGTTCCGATGCAGGGTGTTCTACGTCAATCCGCAATCGGAGCAGTCCTATCCGATGGGCGAAGAGCTTTGTGAACAGCATATCCCCGTCGTGCTCTTCGACGAGCATTTCCCGGAGTCGGTGTGCAGTATCAAAGGTCCCGATTCGCTGTACTGGATGGGAGACGGGTATTCGGATACGCCTGCGGGTCCGGCACAGCCGATACGCTACCTTGCCACGATCACGAATCCCGGTCCTGACACACTGCAAGTATCCTCGTTCCGATTCCGCGCATGGACTCATTGCAGGATCACAAGCGATTCGATTCGTCCAGGCCGATACCTTCTGCCGGGCGAACCATACACTGATGCAGTCGAAGTTGAAGTCGGAGCCTCAAGATATGATCGGAAGATCACCATCGAGATCGCGGCCCTCGATTCGTACGGTGTCCCGATGATTTATTGCACGAAGGAAACATTCGTTCCCGGAACGGACGATCTTCCGTGCACTGTCAGCGGAACGGATCGACTGACATGGAATACGGCGACAGGCACTTCTGTCCCTGATGAGGCAGAATGTACGCTGCTCATCGAAAATCCGCTCGATACGGTCAGAACGAATATCCTCGCACATGCGGATCTGTCGTCTGCGCCGCATCTCGCTCCCGCGGCGGGGGATTCTCTCGCTCGCACACCATTTTACATCATCCCGGGTTTCAAGCGCAGCCTGACGTGGAGATTTAACATCACATCTCCTCCTGCGCAACACGCATTCGATACAGTTCGATTCATTTACGAATACGACGGTATCGAATATCGATGCAATCAGATCGTGGAAATCGTGGTCATCGATGAAACTGTCACGTGTGCGATTGTGGCACCGGACAGTCTCAGGTCGGAGGAGATTCTCACTGACACACCGGTCACTCTCGACTACACGCTTACCAATACGGGGACGGTGCCGGTATCCGTCGACCGCTATGTTCTCGACATTCAAGGAGGCAGCGGCGTCACGACCGCCGATCCCCTCACGCGGCCTGGTGGATCCGTCGACCCCGGAAACGATGTGTCACTTCTCTGGAATCTGCGCGTGCTGGCGCTTCACGACGCCCACACCGCAAGATTAACTGTCACGGCGTACGGAGCGAACGATGAAATACTTTCGGTATGCACCCATGAAATGGCTATTGAGGGTGTCGAAAGCCCCATCTGCAGCATGTCCGCAACCGATACAGTCCGCTTCAACCGCGCGGGACTGCGCTACGAGCCCGATGAGATAACCGCATCCTTCACACTCGAGAACCTTCTCGACACGCAGGAAACGAACATCGAAGCGCGTATCGATCTCACGCAGGCGCCGCGCTTTGTGCTCGATGCATCAGAGACCGCGAGCAAAACCGTCGCGGTGATCGACAGCCATGCGACTTCGAATCTCACCTGGCAGCTCATCCCGCAGCGGGCACCGCGGGCGGAAAACCAGGAGATCGTCGTGCTCTACAAATCCGAGCAGATGACCGCATGGCAGGAATGCCGCGTGACGGTGTTCATCGAAGCCTGGCCGGAGGAGGCGACGGTCGAATGCGCGACCGGCGGACACGACTCACTCTACGCGGATGCGCATTACGAACGCTTCATCCCCGATCCACTGCATGTGTCCTATACCGTGACAAACACGGGTACGGTTGCGCTGACAGGTTGCGAGGCATCCATCATCCTGCCGCCGGAGTTCGCGCTGGCGGGCGCGGACAGCACGCAGAGTTTCACCGCTCCGGCATACGCAAACGAACCGGGTGGTCCGGTGCCCGAAGGCACCATCCTTCCGAACGCATCCTGCACGCGCTGGTGGAAAATCACGCCGACACAGGCGATTGCGGATACCGCTCCGAAACAGATACGCTGGCAGTGGACGAGTGACCAGCAGGGCGCGCAGAGCGGCTGCGAGCGTACGATGTACCTCGTCCCGCAAAACCCACAAAGCATAGTGCTCACGCCGCTGCACCTGTACTTCGAAGCCGAACGCGGCGGAGCGCTTCCCTCGGAGCAGCACGTGCGGCTGTGGACGGGCGGGGGACTCGTGATGCCGTGGACGGCACAGCCGTCCGAGTGGTGGCTCGACGCCCAGCCGTTGAGCGGGAGTCAGGCGGCGCAGGTCGCCGTGCAGCCGAACAGCACAATGCTCGATGTCGGTGCGCACGGCGCGGAAATCCTGCTTGCCGCCACACCGGAGAATCGCCGGGTGGCGGTGACCTATGTCATCCGCAAAAGCACCGGCATCGGTGAGCCGCATGTTGCTCCCGCAGCGTTCACACTCGATGCCTGGCCGCAGCCGGTGCCGAGCGGCACGAGGCTGCATGTGCGCATCGGCGGTCCCTCCGGTAAAGCCTGCCTTCTCACGCTGCATGACCTGCTCGGACGGGAGCGTATATCGCAAAAAGTGGAATCCAATCCATCAATCTCGATCGACTTTGGCACCTTGTACCTGCCGCCGGGCATGTACGTGCTGCGCGCAAGAAGCGATGATGGTGCGCAGTCCGTGCGTACGGTGATGATTGTGCGGTGAAGACCGGAACACGGATTAATATCCTCGATAAAAGGATATATATTCATAAAAAAGGCCTGTAGATCAGGAGAAATCCAGCAGCCAATCTGCCGCACATTTCCACTGCAGCGGCTCGGGAAGCGGAGGTGGCGGAATGGTGTCGAGGGTGATGAGCAGCGGCCTGGCGCGGGGGTATTCCTGTGCGGCTGCCGCCAGGGCACGGATTTCGCGTTCATGCGTGTCCCGTTCGGCAATGGACGTACAGACCTGGATCAGCTGCGAATCGCCATCCGGGTTGCGGACATGGAAGTCGACCTCGAATCCTACGCGGGTGCGCAGGTAGCCGATTTCGCAGCCCCTGCGTTCCAGCTCCAGCATGATCACGGTTTCGAGCGCATGGCCGGTATTCGGTGCGGACGTGCGTTCGTAAACGTCGATCAGTCCGGGATCGATCGGATATGCCTTGCGGGGATTCACCATGCGCTGTCGTTCGGACCGGGTGTGCATGGCGACGATGCGCACGAGGAAAGCGTCCTCGAGGTGTTCGAGGTAGCTGTGCATCGTGTCCTTCGCGACGGGTAACCCCTGCGATCGCAGCGCGTCGTAATGCTTCTGCACGCTGAACGGTCCAGCCGGGTTCGCGAGCAGCTGCCGCTGCAGCCAGCGGAGGGCGGTGGGATTGGAGACGTCGTGGCGTTCGATCACGTCGCGAAGCACGGCGACATCCACGTCATTGCGCAGCAGAAGGCGCCGATCGCGCGGGGAAAGACCCTGCGCTTCCGGAAATCCACCTTCAGTGAGGTAGCGGTGCAGCCGCGCGTCGATGCGGGAGCGTTCGGCCTTGGGGAGGCGGGACCACGCCCGGGATGGCTCCATCCCGTCATGCCGGAGCACCTCGCGAAAACTGAACGGCAGCACGGTCGTTGCCAGCGCGCGTCCGCGCATGCTGGTCGCGATCTCGCGGCTCAGCAACCGGGCCGAGGAGCCGGAAAGAAACACACCGATGCGCTCGGTATCCAACAGCCGCCGGATGAAGGTCTCCCATCCCTCGACGACCTGGATCTCGTCGAGGAAAAACGTCACCGTGCGATGATCCCGCCACTGCGGCAGGAGGCGAAAGTAATCCTCCAGCATCCAGTGCAGATGTTCGGTACCGATCCCCGTGAGGCGTTCGTCCTCGAAATTCAGATACAGCAGCGCTTCGCGCGGCACGCCCGCCGCCATGCGGTCCGCCAGGCACTGCCACAGAAAGGTGGTCTTTCCGCTGCGCCGCATTCCGATGATCGCATGCGCCTTGTTCTTCACATTCGGCAGCCGCACATCCCGCCGCGTGAACGCCGGGAGGTCCGTGTGCAGGGAATCGACGATGAGCTGATGGAGGAGGTCGTGCATGTTTTCTCCTTATTCCAAGGAGAAAATACATGAAAATACTCCTGTAATCAAGTATAATAGTATGAGGCGGATTGCACGCATGTCTGATCGGTCATGACCCTGGGCCGTGGGCTATTCCACGAGAACCGGCAGCGTCGTCGACACATCCGGACCATGGATCGACAGCATGTAGCTGCCGGAGGGCAGGGAGTGGAGATCCAGGGACAGACGTTCCACTCCGGGTCTTGTGAACATTCTCTCCGTGGTCAGCACCGTGCGTCCGAGGAGATCCCGCACAGTGAAGCGAAATGTCCCCTGTCGCGGGAGACGAAAATCCCCGCGCTGTCCGAGCGGAGCCGCGAGGGGATCGCATTGAAGGGCTGTGTTGCGAGTCCGGGAAACACGGTCTGTGTCGGACTCTCGATTATGCTGCGCACATGCAGTTCCTCAGTGTTCGGCGCAAAGCGGTGCCGTACGGCATCCCCGTCCCAGTTGCGGGTCGATACACGGAGGTCGGCGTACGCAAAGGCCAACGGCTCCCTTTGTCCTCCCTCCGTCCAATCGCTATATTTAATGTTTGATTCGAAACCAACAGGCGGATCGACATGCAGTTTACACAACGGACACACACCTGCGGAGCGCTGCGCGCCGCGAACACCGGCGAAACCGTCACGCTCAACGGCTGGGTGGACGGCCGGCGCGACCTCGGCGGGATGATTTTCATCGACCTGCGCGACCGCTACGGACTCACCCAGGTGGTCTTCGCGCCACAGCACAACACCGCGGTGCACAAGCAGGCGCATGAACTGCGCGCGGAATATGTGCTCTCCATTACGGGGACGGTGCAGCCGCGTCCAGAGGGCATGGCCAATGCCGACATGCCCACCGGTGAGATCGAGGTCATCGTCGATTCCTTCGAAATCCTCAATCGGTCGGATATTCCGCCCTTCACGATCGAGGACGACGTCGACGCGTTCGAGGATCTCCGCCTGCGATACCGTTATCTCGACCTCCGCCGGCCGGTGCTGCAGAAGCACCTGCTGCTGCGCAGCAAAGTGTACCAGGTGGTGCACCGCTATTTCGACGAGCACGATTTCATCGAGATCGAAACACCCGTGCTGATGAAAAGCACACCCGAGGGCGCGCGCGATTTCCTCGTGCCCAGCCGCATCCACGCGGGCAAGTTCTACGCACTCCCTCAGTCACCCCAGACCTACAAGCAGCTGCTCATGGTGGCGGGCTTCGACCGTTATGTACAGATCGTCAAGTGCTTCCGCGACGAGGATTTCCGCGCCGACCGCCAGCCCGAGTTCACGCAGATCGACCTGGAGATGTCCTTCATCCGCGCCGAGGACATCTACCGGCTCATCGAAGGCCTCATGCAGCGCATGCTGAAGGAAACCATCGGGGTGGATCTCGCGCTCCCGCTGCCGGTGCTGGATTACTACGAGGCGCTCGAGCGCTATGGGTCGGACAAGCCCGACCTTCGTTTCGGGATGGAGCTGGTCACACTCAATCACGTGGTCCGCGGCGCGGAGTTCAAGGTCTTCAGCGACGCGCTGGAAGCCGGCGGCATCGTCTCGGGCATCAGCGTGAAAGGGCGCGCGGAGGAGTTCAGCCGCAGGAAGCTCGACGAACTCACCGAACGTGCCAAGGATCTGGGCATGGGCGGCCTGGTCTGGATGAAGGCGGCCGGTGGCGGACTGACGTCCCCCGTCGCGAAATTCCTCACCGACGACATGATCGCCGGCATTCGCGAATCCATGCAGACGGAAGACGGCGATCTCATTCTCATCGTCGCGGACGCGCGGAGGAAACTCGCGCTCGAGGCCCTCGGCACGCTGCGTGTGGAGTTGGGGAAGGAACTCGATCTCGTCGACCGCACGGCACACCGTCTGCTGTGGGTAGTGGATTTCCCGTTGTTCCAGTGGGACGACGAAACACAGCGCTTCTACGCGGAACATCACCCGTTCACGGGTCCGAAGCCCGAAGATGTTCCGCTGCTCGACAGCGATCCCGGCGCGGCGCGGGCGGACTGCTACGATCTCGTGTGGAACGGAAGCGAGGTGGGAAGCGGCAGCATCCGTATCCACGACAGTGCCCTGCAGGCGAAGATATTCTCCATTCTCGGGCTTCCCGAAGCGGAAATCAGCGAGAAATTCGGCTTCCTCATCGACGCCTTCCGCTTCGGCGCCCCGCCGCACGGCGGCTGTGCGCTGGGACTCGACCGCATCGTCACGCTGCTCGCCGGGATCAGCAGCATACGCGAGGTGATCGCGTTCCCGAAGACCAACAAGGCACTGTCGCTGATGGACGGATCGCCTTCGACGGTGTCGCCCGACCAGCTCGGGGAACTGCACATCGACCTGCGGAAAACAACGCCATGATGGATCTCATTTTCTACAGCGCAAACCAGGTCGTCACTGCCGGCGGATCCGGCGGCCGCGCCCGCCGCGGCGCGGAGATGCGCGAGATCGGTGTGATCGAGGACGCCGCGATCGGCGTGAAGGACGGAATGATCGCGTATGTCGGTCCGACCGAAGGCATCGACATCAGCGACGCGGAACGAACGGTGAGTGCGACGGGAAAGACCATCCTTCCCGGTTTCGTGGATTCGCATACACATCTCGTCTTTGCCGGAGCCCGCGAAGAGGAATTCGCCCGCCGCATCGCCGGTGCGACCTATGCGGAGATCGCGGCCTCCGGTGGAGGCATCAACACGACGGTGAAGGCCACGCGGGCCGCGAGCAAGGTGGAGTTGACCGAGTACGCCCTCCATCGTCTGGACAGTTGTCTCGGCTTCGGTTCCACCACCGTGGAAATCAAGAGTGGCTACGGCCTCGACACTGAAAACGAGATCAAGATGCTCGAGGTCGTCAACGAGCTGAAGGATCTGCACGTGGTGGAAATCGTGCCTACCTTTCTCGGGGCGCACACGATTCCGTTCGACTACAAGGACAGGAGGGAGGAATACGTACGCATGGTGCTCGAGGAAATGCTGCCGGAAGTGGCCTCGCGGAAGCTCGCGGAGTACTGTGACGTGTTCGTGGAGCACAAC
>JAFGKR010000008.1 GCA_016928515.1 Bacteroidota bacterium
CTCTTCGCCTGGAACCCAGAGAAACGTGAGATACTGCGGCAGCAGCCCACGTCGCATGCGACGCGTGCACGGAAGGACGGCAGCGATGGCCTTCACTTCCGAAGCGAAATACAATGTCCCCTGTAGCTCCGCAACGTACAGCGGCTTGATGCCCATGTGGTCGCGTGCAAGCAGCAGTGTGTGTTCGCGGTTGTCCCAGAATGCAAAAGCGAACTGCCCGGTCAGGTGATGGACCACCTCCTCTCCCCACTCGACGCACGCATAGAGCACGACTTCCGTATCTGTACGTGAGCGGAAACGGTATCCTCTCCCTTCGAGATCTCTCCGCAGCTCCGGGGCATTGAACACCTCGCCATTATACACGAGCACGAAATAGCCGTCCGGTGTCGCCATCGGTTGCCGTCCTGCAGGAGTAAGATCCAAAATGCTGAGACGGCGATGTCCCAGTCCGGCGCCTTCGTCCATCCAGATTGCACCGTCGTCCGGACCGCGATGATACAGCATCTGCGTCATCAGTCGCAGCTGACGCTCATCCACCGTCCCGATCATGCCCGCGATGCCGCACATCAGAACCGCCCCGTCAATGGGATGTGGAATCGTCGGATGATCATGCCTCCTCCTCCAGGGACGCGAGCAGTCGGAAGACGTGTTCCGACGACGCCTCCCAGGTCATTCCCGCGACGAGCTGCCTGCGGTGCTCCCGTCTATTGGGACTGTCGGAATCCATCGCCTCGCGGATGCGCGCGGAGAATTCTTCCACCGTCCGTGCGGTGAGGCCTTCCCCTTCGTATGCCTTCTCCACTTCGACCATCGGCGGTGCAACGACAGGCAGTCCGAGTGCAAGATATTCCCTGAACTTGATAGGAGCCCCGTAATACGTGAATTCCGTCTGCTTGAAGCTGATCAGCCCGACATCGAAATGAACTCCGTGACGAGGGATGTCTTCGATGGGCAGGAAGCCCGGATAGTGCACATTCGGCAGCGCCTCGAGTTCTGACACGTCGGTCATTTTCCTTCCGAAGAACACGAATGACCATTCCGGATGCCGTAGGGCGAGCGCCTTGACGAGGTCGCGATCGTGCAGGGACTCCAGCGACCCCCAGTACCCGATAATCGGACGGGAAATATCCTTCAGCGCATTGGGGATCGAATCAGCAGCTGTCAGTCCATGATCGAGGAACACCGGATGGATTCCCTGTGGAACGTACTCTACGCGACGGGCGACCTGTGATTCGCGTTCCACCAGTCCGATCGATGCGCAAATGACAAGATCGGCCGCGCGGAGCATGTCGTCATGATCCTCGTGCAGGCGCATGAACATCTGGTTGTCGAATGTGGAATAAGAGAGGTAATCATCCTGCACGTAATACACGCACTGGCGATGCGGCACCTGCCGCAGGAGCAGCGCTGCGGTTGGCAGCCCCGCCCAGAATATACCCGGGGCCATGCCGGCGCGCTTCATCGCATGTCGGATCTGCAACGTTATGAGAAAGACGTTCATTCTGCGTACGACTGCGACGGACCAGAGCGGAAGCAGCAATGGTGTCAGCACCCAGACACCTTCGTCCCGGCGCAGCCAGTACGACAGGCTCTTTATCTTTCGCAGCAGTCGCCGGAGAATATACGGCGAGCCTTTCCCGGGCAAGCCCACACCGATGCTGTTGACAAAAAGCACCGATATTCCCCTGCGCGCGAGGGCGCGCATCCACTGTTTCTCAGTCAGCGGGTTGTGCACCCACCAGTCGTTGCCGGCAAAGCAGACGATGGAATTATTCTGCATATGTTCTCTCCATGACTGCATGATACACCTTCCGCAGGATATCCGCCTGCTGATCCCAGGACCACTGTGCACGTGCGCGCCTCGCGATCTCCGTCCCCGCAGGAATCTCGGCGGAGGCGAGAATCGCCTGCGCGATCTCCGCGGGATTTTCCGGATCCGCGCAGACGCCGTATCCCCCGGTCTCCACCACGGCCTGCAGGCCCGGGAAATTGCTCGAGACCACGGGAAGCCCGGCGAACAGGTACTCATAAAGCTTGTTCGGCGCCGCATAGTAGTTGTTGCGGCCGCGGTTGCGGTACAGCAGCACCCCGACATTCGCGGAGGCCGTCATCGCATGCAGATCCTCCGCGTTCATCCATGGTATCAAGTGGATGCGACCCGAGGCCGAACCCGCTTCCGCGCGAAGCTGTGCGAGATACGCATCTTCGCCGACACCAATGAGCACGAGATGAAAGCGCCGCGGTAAAGATGCTACGGCCCGCTGCAGTTCGAGCACGCAGCGCGTCTCCGCGATCAGTCCCTGATACAGCACCAGAACCGCATCGGCGGGGAGTCCGAGACGTTGGTGCAGCGCATTTCCCTTCGTCAATAGCGGCGGTTCGGGAGGGATGTTCATGACGACGGCGGGCAGAACCGGACTCCCGTATTCCTCATGGAAAATCCGCGCGCGGTTGGGTTCCGGCACAATCACACGTACCGCTCTCCGAACAGTCCATCGCTCGAGGGGACGCCACAGCGGTCGGAGCGGAGCGATGTTTTCGGCGGTTTCCGTCCACATCTCATGGGCGTGAAAAATGACGCGCGCGGGACTGTACAACAACCAACCGATAAGAGGCAGGACAGCCGGCATGTCATGCGCGACGACCAGATCGGCGTTGCTTTGCTGCACCGCCCTCCTGCCACGCAGGAAAAATTCAACAAAGCGGAACAACTTGAGCACGGGGATCTGTCGTGCCGACCAGCGGCGGGTGCGCATGGAAAGAAAGACAACATCGACACCGGGAAGCATGTGCACAAGATATTCAGGATCCTGATCGTACTCGGGTATGACAAGCGTCTGATGATGTTCTTTCCCGAGGGATCGAAGCTCCGCCATCAGGGGAGACAGCTTGCGTACCTGTCCAAAAAACACGTGTACAACACGCGGCAGCGGTGCGTCGTTCCTGGTCATCGTGGTCTCCGTCCCGGGGCACCGCGCAGGCGTCCCACCAGTGCGCCGATGAACATGCTCCACTCCTTTAAAACAACGAAAAGGAACCCGCCGAACGCCTGCCATACCGGAAGGCGTCTCCAGCGGTACACCGGTGCAAGATGCAGGAAATACAGCAGGGCGAAAAGTGGGATCGGAAACCAGAGCAGCGGCTTGAACAGTCCGGCGATAAGCAACACCGGGAACAGTGACCACTTCAGAGCGAGACGGCGGTAATGCTCCGAATGCGAACGCGCTTCCCCGTCACCGAGACCGTAGAAGTAATGTTGACGAAGAAAAGCGCGCAGCGTCGGACGCGTATACCATTGCACCCTGGCATCCCACCGCGTCACGAAGCGCTGTCCGAGGGCCTTCATGCGAAGCACAAGCGCGGTGTCCTCCCCGGCGAAGGTCAGATCCTCCGGATAGCCGCCGGCGGCACGTATCGCGGATTTTCTCGCCGCGAACGACCGCGAGGACGGAAGAAAACCGTCCGCATCGCCGTCTTCCAGCGGGATGGATGCGGCTGCCGTCCAGCGCTGTACGAGACGTTCGCCGACGAGTTCATATCCTCCACCGACCGCATCGACCGCGGGATCAGTCAGCAGAGGCTCCGTGATTCTTTCAAGCCATGTGGATGAAATACTGCAGCCCGCATCGGTAACGGCGAGGATATCCAGCCTCGCAGCGGCGATCGCGCGGTTGCGTCCCTGCGCGATGGTCGCTCCGTGTTCCTCGACGATGATCACGGGCAGATCCCCTGCCTCGCGACGAAACGTCTCCACTGTCTCGTCCGTCGAACCACCGTCACAGATCACGATCTCCTCCGGACGCACGCTTCCCGCGCGGACGCCGTCGAAAAACATCGCCGCGTTGCCCGCCTCATTCAGCGTGGTCAGGATCAGCGATACGGGTATGACTGGCACGGAGTGATTCATACGTGGTGGAAAACACGGTGATGCCCGCAAGGGCGAATCCGAGTAAATACTTCAGACGGATGAAATACAGATAATTCGGAGCGAAGATGACGATCATCAGGAGAAGGGCCATGAGCACCCAGCGGTCCCTCGCGGAGAGAGCGGTACGATAGATCCTGATTCCGGTCAGCCAGAAACGGAACATACTCCCGTAGATGACGAGCGTTCCGACAATGCCGACTTTGAGGAGAAAGGTCACGGCATCGACGTGCGCCTGCACATGCACGCCGCTGTACTGCTCCTCTAACGCGAACGCCCCCCCATCGAAGGGCATGTGCACGGCGAGCTCGCGCCACGGCGCTCCCCAGCCCTGACCGAAAAGCAAATCCCCCTCTCGCACAAGCTGATCCCAGATGTTGATCAGTTCGAAAAGCCGCGTGCCGAAGGACAGGTCGCCGTAGATTTTCAGGGCGTCCCACCAGTTGAACGCGTGCGTCAGCGCGTAGAGGATGACATCACGGCTGGCGGGCGATAGCACCGTGACAAAGAGCAGCAGCGCCGTGGCGGTTCCTGCCGCCGCGAAGGCGAGGACGGAGCGCAGCCGGATCTCTGTACGATGCAGCGCCCAGATCATGATCAGGGAATACAGACCCTGCAGATACGTGAGTTTTCCGAGTCCTGCGATGAGCATGAACAGGAAGTACATGGTCAGAAGGACCAGTCCGAATCGCATTGCAGACCACTCCCGGCTGCTCGCAGGAGCACTTTCCCGGACGGATATTTTCGACGGCCCATCCTGTCCAGCCGGGATTCGAGTCTCTCTCTTCCGGAAGATCAGGAGCGCTGCCGCTGCGAGCCCCAGGGCCAGTGCTGTGAGCGGAAGATCGCTTCCCAGCATCACGCGGTGATACACCCCTGTCTGCAATCCCCCCCCGGTGAGATAGCGGAAGAAAAAGAGAGCGTGTTTCGCAAGGAAGACCGTCCCCATGACCAGCAGCGCGCGGCGCATGTCTTCGCGTGTCTCGAAGGTGCGCGAAAAAATGAAATAGAACACCGCGACATGCGCGAGCATGCGAAGATCCCAGGTGAAATCGGAGAAAGAGTTCATGTTCGCCATGCCCGGAATCATTCCGTACAGCCAGACACCGAGGAGAGGCAGAAGAAAAAGATCCGCGCGGAACCAGCGCCAGCGGCCGGTGTGGACAGCATGCCGCCATTCACGCAGCAGCACGGGCACGAGGAGAACGGCAGAGGCGACATCCATGAGCGCAAATCCCAGGATTTTCACATCGAGCACGGTGTTTTCGATGGTTCTTTCCAGAAAGGCCTGTTCGCTCGTGATGTTGAATTCCTCATAACCTACCAGGAAGGCGAGAAAGAGCAGCAGCGCCAGGCGGAAGTCGATGATCATGATCAGCGTCGCGCCCAGCAGGACGGCGACGGAAGACGCATAGGCCGACGACGATGTGATCTTCTCCCCTGTCAGCAACAGCAGCAGCAATGTGATCAGCACAACCACGACGTTCCACGCGAGAGGCTTTCCGCGGAGAACATCGAGAGAGAAAAGCGACAGCCGGAGGGATCTCATCCTTCCCTCCTGCGAAGTCCAACGTGGGTTACGATTTCCCTGACATCGTGTGCGGTCAGCACGCGGAAAACAAACAGGAGCGGGACAGATAGAGTTGTGGACAGGACGGTCAGCAGAAAACCTTCCGGAACACCGAAGAGGATCAGCACCGGAGGTGGGAGAGCGAACGCAGCTGTTCCCGCAACCAGCGCCCGCCAACGCATCTGCAGACGGAGATCCCGCCTGGCGAACCATATGAACAGCGCCGCCGCAACGGCTTCCGCGACCAGCACCGCGAAGGCAGCTCCACGAATCTCAAAGGCATCGATAAGCAACGGTGAGAGAACGATCCCGACAAACAGGCCTGTCATGCTCGCCCGGACGGCCTTCCAGACTCCCGCCGTCACCATGAGGACGTTGCTTGCAAGCAGCCCGATCCCGAACAGGGGGAGAAACAGCGCCAGCAGCTGGAGAATCGCGGCGGATTCGATATACGCTTCCCCGTACAGTATCGTAACGATCACCGGCGCTGCCGTGGCGAACAGCTGCGCGAGAAGGAGTGCGAGCAGAAAGAGGAAAAGTGTTCCGCGGGCGGTCAGCTTGCCTGCTCTCTCCCTGTCCTCCACGAACAACCTGCTGAGCACCGGGTACAGCAGAACACCGACAGAGGCGAGAACGAAAAGGGACGCGAATATCAACCGTGATGCAGCAGCATACATGCCCACACGTTCTTCGGCGACGCTCCAGGAAAGGAACAGCACGTCCATGCGCTGGATTGCGAAGTGCGTCCCGTTGATGAGCAGAAATGGCAGTCCTGCCTTGAGGAGCATACGCACGGCGTCCCATGCAAACCGCCAGCGGACGCGCATATCGAAACGGCGCGCCCAGCCCGTCCCGAGCATCCATCGGCTGAACGACACCATCGCTGTGACACCGACCAGGGCAAGCAGACCTCCTCCCATGAGCACCACCGCGAGATTCCCTGCAAGAAAGAGCAGCATGCAGATCATCTCGATCACGGCGAAGGGATAAAACAGCTCATGGGCGTTCATGAGGCCTTCGTACGCATTGGAGAGACCGCTGAAAAAGGGTCCCACGGATCCAATGGCAAGGGCAGTGAGAACGAGCGGTTCATACCCGGCGAGTACGCCGGTCAGCATGATCAGACCGATGAGAAGCACGCCGACGCCAAGCTGCAGAGCGAAGAAGTTATCAAGATAGGAGGCAGCCAGGGCGCGGTCCTGGCTGACGTCGCGGATGACGAGATTGGTGACACCCAGATCAGAAAAGGCGAGAAAGAGAGTGAGTACGTTCATGACGGTTGCGTATTGTCCGAGCACCGCCGCTCCCAATGCGCGAGCGAGGTACATGGCAACGCCAATGCTGACCAGACGGTACAGCACCTTGGACACGGTCACGGCCCAGAAGTTGACGGCAAATCGTTGCAGGACTGGTGCAGCCATGAGCGTGCGCGGCGGGCTCAGAGGTCCAATTGCGTCGGTGTCGCTTCCCCTCCGTGAACACGACGCGCTTCGAACCAGGTGCGCAGCATGACCGCGATCACGGCGAGCAGCACACTGAAGAACACCGTCGTCATGATCCACATCGCCCGCTTCGGGGAAGTACGCTGTATCGCCGGAACGGCTCCGTCGAGCACCTGCACTGTCGGTGTGTCACGTGCTTCCTGCACACGGTCCTGGTAATACTGCTGGCTGAGATACAGAATGACCTGCTCGAGCGTCTTGACGTCGCGAAGGTACCCGGCCATTGCACGTGCGACATCCGGAACGCGCATGAAGGGCACGACGAATTCCGCATCCGTCTCGGCGCTACCCGTACTCATTTGCGCATACTGACGGGACAGCTGCTCGATCTCAGCTTCCAGCTGCGCGATCACCCGGCTGTTCTCAGCAAAATCCCTCTTCTTCATTGCCAGCTCCGTACGGACCTCCATGATCTTCTGGCGGATTTCCGCAGCGCCCGTAAGAGCGGCTTCCATCTGTTTTTCCAGGAAAACGGATTTGTTCGCTCGCTGGAAACGCACGAGCCGCGCGTAGGCGGAATCCAGTTCGGCTTCCGTCCGCTGCAGTTCCTCCTCGACGAACATCCGCGAATTGCGTGCGCTGGAGATCAGCTTGTCGCGGTTGACGCGGTCGAGCCAAAGCACGTAGTCATTCGCTACATGTGCGGTAAACGCCTTGACGGAATCGATTTCCTCACCGGAGGGAAAGAAGCCCGTGCCCAGCGTCACCGAGACGCGGATGAGCCCGTTCTTGTTGACTTCGATCTGTGTGGCGTCCTGCAGCGGTTTGACGGCGTGGCGATAGGGCAGATCCTCCGAAATCCCGAAGAAGCCAGCCAGGTCGTGCTGTACGATCAGGCTCTCAGCAACCGACTGGCTCTTGAGAATCTCGGCGAAAATGTCAGACGGCCTTCCTCCAAAACCAAGCGACGAACTGATGTCGAACATCGGCAGCGCCGAGGATCCCTGGAGAAGAGAACCCAGCGAGAACGAACTTTTTTCCTGCTGTGGAGGCAGAAGGGACACCGTCGAGGTGAATGTCTGCGGCATGATCAGGACATACACAAGCATCACCGCAGTCACAATGCCGACGATGGCTGCGACCTGTTTCCGCTGACGCCACACTGCGCGGAAAAGCAGGCCATATGCGTCGAAATCCGTGCCCGTTCGGGACGATGGGTTGTGTTCCGTCATATCTCAGTTGACCCTGCTGACCGCGATAATGATTCCCACGATACCGGCGACCTGCGAAATGACGCCCAGCGCGGTAAAGGCGACCTCCCAGAACTGGGTTTTGGGAACTTCCGGCACCCAGATTGTATCACCGGGCTCAAGTTGATAGTCATCCTCGTCACTGGCATCGACCAGTTCGCCGGTTCGCGCTTTCACGACCCGTACGTCGCCGTCATCGGCCCGCCATCCGAATCCGCCGACCGTGTTGATGTATTCCATGTACGTCCAAGCCTCATTGTAGATGACGTTTCCTGGATTGTCCACGCGGCCGATAATACGGATGTAATTCTTCTCCTTTGGGATTTCCACGAGATCCCCCTCGCGCATGATGATGTCCTGCGTGCTGTCGCCCAGCAGAAAAAGACCCTTGAAGTTCACGACCATCATGCCCACTTTCTCACGGGAGCGGGCCTTGAAATATTCGTATTCATCCTCCCGCATGTCCGCTGCGGGGATTTTCTGCAGGCGCTCGAACTCGGCATCCTTCTCGGTGTCGGGTGGCTTGCGGATAACCACCGCTTCCTCCAGGGAGGCTTCGGGGGTGAATCCCCCCGCCCGGCGGATCAGTTCGCTGAGCCGCGTTTTCCCAAGTTCGATTGCATAGCTTCCCTGATGCCGCACCTCTCCGGTGATCAGCACGAGACGATGCTGCTGAAACTGCGGGCGCTGACGGACGAACACGTGATCTCCTGCATGGAGCAGGATATTCACGCTCTCATCATCGGGATAGCCACACAGGTTGATGAAGAAACGATCCGTGTCGACATTGTCTTCCCTGAAGCGTACCACCTCGACGCTGTCGCGGAAGGCCGATGCACGCAGTCCCTGACATGCTTCGATCAGATCGAACAGGCGTTCTCCCGGGACGAAGTCGACAAGTCCCTCCATTCCGACCGCGCCGAAGAGACCGACGAGGCGGTCACGCGGAGGGAAATATATCCGGTCGCCCCCGCTGACAAAGGGATTGGCCTCCAGGTCGCCGATGCGCATGTAGCGCAGCAGGTCCGCCCCCACCTCGCTTCCGTCCGTTCGCCGGATCCGGATATTCCGCATCGCCGTTGTATCCCGTACCGCCCCCCCGGCTTCGGCGAGCGCCTCGGAAACGCGGGCTGTCGCAGGCAGGATCACGATACCGGGTTTCCGAACCGCCCCGGCGACGGTCACCTTCACCTGCCGGGCCCGGGCGAGACTGATGATGATGTCCGCACGCCGCACTTCCTGCCGAAGCAGCGTATGGATACGGTCACGCACGTCGCGCAGCGTGCTGCTGCGCACGGAGACCGTCCCGAGTTTCGGGATCACAATCGTCCCATCGGAATTCACGGAGACAGAGAAGGAGTAGTATTCCGTACCGAAAATGCTGATTGCCAGGATATCTCCGGGACCAATGATGTAGGAGGAATCGCTGACAGGGATTTCCACCACCGGCATGACCGGCGGTTCCTTCTCCTGCTCTTCCTCAGCCTTTCCTTTCCTTTCGATGGCACCGGGATCCTGTGCCCGCATCACCGATGTCGGATGCAGGAAAGAAAGTAGCAGGATCAGGGGCAGGATGCGACGTGCGTCCGGAAACCGTCCCGCGGATGTTGGTCTCACCATCACATTGTTCGAGCTGTGGGTATTCTGCGTTTCATCGTACCGAGGGCGGGACTCGAACCCGCACGAACCTTGCGGTCCAAAGGATTTTAAGTCCTTCGCGTCTGCCAATTCCGCCACCCCGGCGGGGGAAAGTGCCGAAAACGGGACAAATGAAACATATCATGGAAATGTAGCCCCATGACATCTCCCAAACAAGAGAAGAACGGAGATGCAATTGAGGATTGCTCAGGTCGTATAGACGGAATTGAAGATCACGTAATCCGTGGTGAGATCGGTGCCCCAGCCGACGGCCTCCGCCTCCCCGTCGTGCAGTTCGAGATGCACGCGGATGTGGGATTCCCGAAGAAGCCGCTTGACGTTGTTCCGGTCAAATTCCGCGGGTCGACCGTCCTCCAGAACGGACACCAGCACTTCTTCCGAGCCGAGCGCAAGATCCACCTTGCTGTGATCGAAAGGCACCCCGGCATTACCGGCAGCACTGACGATGCGGCCCCAGTTCGGATCCCGACCGAACATCGCGGTCTTGACGAGAATGGAACTGGATATCGTACGTACCATCCGCCGGGCAGCGCTTTTATCCCGCGCGCCACTGACACGATACTCGATATACTTGGAACACCCTTCCCCGTCGGAAACGATGAGCTTGGCCAGATGCGCCATCAGCTCCCGCAGATGTTCATAGAACTTCGGGTACCGGCTGTCGTCAACGGAAACAATGGGATCATTGCCCGCCAGGCCGTTGGCCAGCACCGCCACCATATCGTTCGTGGACGTGTCACCGTCGACCGTGATCATGTTGAAGGTTTCATCAACGGCATCGTGGACTGCGAGATCCAGCACCGGTGGATCGATGGCGATGTCGGTCACGATGAAACTGAGCATCGTGGCCATGTTCGGATGGATCATACCGGAGCCTTTCGCAATGCCGGCAAGATTGATCATCGCACCGTCCATTTCGAATTCGACGAATCCCTCCTTCGCAAAGGTATCCGTCGTAAGGATGGCATTGGCTGCCAATGAGCCCGCCTTCGAGTCGCCGGAAAGCTTTTCCATGTTGTCGCGGATACCCTGGACGACATCTTCGGTGGGAAAAGGCTCGCCGATCAATCCCGTCGACGCCACTAGGACGAGTTCGGGATCGATGTGCAGTGTTTCCGCCGCAGCCGCAACCATGGCTTCCGCGCCCTCCCGTCCCTGTTTCCCGGTGCAGGCGTTGGCATTGCCGGCATTGCAGACAATCACCTGCGCCCTGCCGTCGGAAATATTTCTCCGCGAAATTTTCACCGGTTCGGCGACGACGGCATTCTGCGTGAAGGTCGCTGCAGCCGCGGCAGGGACCTCCGAATAGATGATGGCAAGATCGCGCCGCATCGACTTGATGCCGATATGCGCACCCCAGCATTGTATTCCTCGAACATTGGTCAGATTACGTAGCATGGTTCCGTTTTGTGTTGTTCCAGATGGATGTGGAAGTGTCTGCGTGCGTCTCAGGGATTCATGGGAATCTGGTCGAGTCCTGTTTCCTCGCTCAGCCCGAACATGATGTTCATGTTCTGCACTGCCTGTCCCGCTGCACCTTTCACCAGGTTGTCAATGGCAGACAGGGTGATGATCCGCCGTGTTCTGCGATCGAATGTGATATGAACATCACAGAAATTCGAGCCGCGGACGTCCTTGAGCGTCGGTGGTTCCGAGCGCACGCGTACGAAGGGTTCCGCATCGTAGCGCTGTGCGTAAACCGCGTGGATGCGCTCCTCCGTTGCCTTCGATGACGGGTATGAATATATCGTGGCGAGAATGCCACGGTCGACCGGGAGAAGATGTGGCGTAAACTGTACGGCATGCGCTCGTGCGCCCCCTGCCATGAGTTGCTCTTCGATTTCGATGGTATGGCGGTGGGATGTCAATCCGTACGCGCGGAAATTGTCACTGACCGCGGAATAATGCGTTGCCGGTTTGGGCGTGATGCCGGCCCCTGTCGTTCCGGATTTCGCGTCCACGATGATATGTGCGGGATCAATCATTCCGCCCTCCAGAAGAGGGAGCACGCCAAGAATGGAGCAGGTGGGATAGCAGCCCGGATTGGCGATCAGACGCGCATCCGCGATCTGCGCACGATGCATCTCGGGGAGTCCGTAGACCGCTTGCCTGAATCCATCGGAGTAGGAGTGATCCTTCCCGTACCACTCCGCGTACACGGCCGGGGAGCGGAGACGAAAGTCCCCTGACAGATCGATGATGCGGAAACGCTCGTCATGAAATTTCTTGACGAAATCCATGGAAACACCGTGCGGCAGGGCAAGAAAGACGACATCGAGTTCATAAGCGGCCAGGTTCTCCACAGATTCCAACCGGTGCGGGAGGATACCGTGGAAATGCGGATGCACGTCCGCGAACTTCTCTCCCGCCCGCCGTTCTGATGTGATCGCCGCGATCTCGACCCGCGGATGACGCAAGAGAATGCGTACCAATTCCGACCCCGTGTATCCCGTGGCACCAATGATGGCGACGCGCACTGTGTGTGTGTTGCTCATGCGGATGATGCCTCCAGGTGCGCGATCGAGGCCGAGAGGACATCCACGACGATCTGCAGATCCTCACGGCTGATGATCAGTGGCGGGACAAGGCGCAGAACGGTGTCGGCGGTCGCATTCGCGAGTACACCGCGACGCATCATCTCCAGCATGATCGGTTTTGCATCGCAGGTAAAATCCACACCGAGCATCAAACCACGGCCTCGTATTTCCCGGATGGTGGAATGCTGTGCACGAAGCGCTTCGAGCTGTCCACGGAACCAGGTTCCGTCGCTCTCGACTTTCGCAGGGATGTTTTCCTCGATCAGCACATCAAGGGTCGCGCGCGCAGCCGCGCAGGCGAGCGGATTTCCACCGAAGGTGGAGCCGTGATCCCCGTACTCGATCGCCGCACTGACTTTCGCATTGCTGAGAATGGCACCGATGGGGAAACCGCCGCCCAGTCCTTTCGCAAGTGTCACGATATCCGGCTGTACGTCGAAGAGATCCTTGGCGAACATGCTGCCCGATCGCGCAATACCACACTGTATTTCATCAAAAATCAGCACGACTCCCTCTCTGCTGCACAGGGCACGCAACTCCCTCAGATACGGTGCATCCGCAACATGGATGCCACCTTCCCCCTGAATGGGCTCGACGATCACCGCGGCTGTGTCGTCACGGATGGCCGCCGTCACTGCGGCAATGTCGTTGAACGGGACACGCGTAAAGCCCGGAGGCATGGGCCCGAAGCCGCGCTGCATGCGCTCGCCCCCGGTCGCGATCGCTGCCAGGGTTCTGCCGTGGAAGGACCGCTCCATTGAAATGATCCCGCCACCACGGCCGTTGGTATGCGCGTATTTGCGGGCGATCTTGATTGCTCCCTCGATGGACTCCACCCCGCTGTTGCTGAAAAAAACGCGATCGAGTCCCGACAGCGCGACCAGCTGCTGTGCAAGCTGCACCTGTGGTTCGCTGACAAAGTAGTTGGATATGTGCATGAGCCGGCCGGCCTGTTCGCGAATGGCTTCGACAACCCGGGGATGACAGTGTCCGAGGCTGTTGACGGCGATTCCCGCCAATGCGTCGATGTACTCCTTTCCCTCAACATCCCATACGCGCGCTCCCGCCCCTCGAGTCAATGCGAGCGGCAGCCGTCGATAGGTCTGGAGGGCGGAGTTCTGATCGAGTGTGGAAAGTTCGTTGTTGGTCATAA
>JAFGKR010000313.1 GCA_016928515.1 Bacteroidota bacterium
ACGATGGTGGACATGGGCATCATCCTCACCGAGAACATCATCAGGCATATGGAGGAGGCGACGGCGGGTGAGTCCCTGCGCGAGATCATCGGACGCGCGGCGACCGAAGTGGGTTCCGCAATTCTCACCGCCATCGCGACGACGGTGGTGAGCTTTCTGCCGGTCTTCAGCCTGCAGGCAGCGGAAGGGAAGCTGTTCACTCCGCTCGCATTCACGAAAACCTTCGCTCTGCTGGCGGCCGTTGTCGTGGCACTGGTGTTCCTGCCCGCGATCGCACATGTACTCTATGCATTTCGCGCGCGGAAACACCGGGTACGGCCGGACGGTGCAGACAACTCGGGGAACGTGACGGAAGAGGTGCAAGGGCGGTCCTTCCTCGGCTGGTACTGGGCTGGATTGTTCGCGGTATCCGGGATCCTGCTCTGGGGCTTCGGTTTCGCCTGGGCGGGTTTCACGCTGCTGCTCATCGGTATCGCCCGTTCCGTCCACCGCTATTACGAATCAACAGACGCACCCTGGCTTCCCTGGCTGATGCCGGCCGTGGTCGTGATGTCGATTACCTGGCTGTTGGCGGAGGAGTGGACGCCGCTCGGTCCAGATCACTCCCTCTGGATAAACGGGCTGTTCATTCTCGCGATTCTTCTGGGAGTGCTCGGACTGTTCCTCGTCGCGATCCGGCAGTACACGCGACTGCTGCGCTGGTGCCTCGAGCACAAGGCGCTGTTCCTCTCCTTCGTCGGCGGACTCGTGCTCTGGGGACTGCTGGTCTGGCAGGGCGTCGCCGGTATGTTCGGCGGCGCGGCGGATGCGATCTCCGGCATCGGCGTGGATGTGCGGGATTCGCGTCCGTGGCAGAACCTGGAATCCCTTTTCCCCGGAACGGGGAAGGAATTCATGCCGGCGCTGGACGAAGGCGCCTTCCTCCTGATGCCGACATCCATGCCGCATGCGGGGATGGAGGAAAACCTCCGCATCGTGCGGCAGCTCGACATGAGCGTGGCCGCCATCCCCGAAGTGGAACAGGTTGTCGGCAAGCTCGGACGCGTGGAGTCCGCACTGGATCCCGCACCGATTTCCATGTATGAAAACGTCATCCTCTACAAACCGGAGTACATGACGGACGAGGACGGAAACCGCCTGCGTTTCAGTGTCGGTGAGGACGGCAGCTTCGTGCGGGACGAGCGCGGTGAGCTGATTCCCGATCCTGACGGGAAATTCTTCCGCAACTGGCGAGACCACATCCACTCCCCTGATGACATCTGGGAGGAGATCGTGAAAGCCTCGTCAATTCCGGGCGTCACATCCGCTCCGAAGCTGCAACCGATACAGACGCGCCTTGTGATGCTGCAGACAGGCATGCGCGCACCCATGGGGATGAAGATCACCGGTCCCGATCTGCAGACGATCGAGGATTTTGGCCTCCGTCTCGAGGAGGAACTCAGGGAGGTGCCCGGCATCAAGAGTTCATCGGTGTTCGCCGACCGCATTGTCGGCAAGCCCTATCTCGAGGTGGAATGGAAGCGCGACATGCTCGCACGCTACGGCATCAGCATCGCTGAGGCGCAGCAGTATCTCGAAGTGGCCGTGGGCGGCATTCCGCTGAGCACGACCGTCGAGGGACGCGAGCGCTACGCCATCCGGGTCCGCTATCCGCGCGAGCTGCGCGACAATCCCGGGGCTCTCGAGGATGTGTTGCTGCCCGCGGTGATGGGCATGCAGATTCCGCTGGGTGAGGTTGCGGAACTGAAATACCAGCGTGGTCCCCAGAGCATCAAAAGCGAGGACACTTTCCTCATCGGTTATGTCATCTTCGACAAGATGGAGGGCGAAGCAGAGGTGGACGTCGTGCAGCGAGCGCAGGCGCAGCTGCAGGAGCGCATCGAAAGCGGGGAACTGAGCGTCCCTCCCGGTGTGTCATTCCGCTTTGCCGGCAATTACGAGAACCAGCTCCGCGCGGAAAAACGGCTGAGTATCGTCATCCCGATCTCCCTCTTCGTGATTTTCCTCATCCTGTACCTGCAGTTCCGTTCGGTACCGACCACCATGATGATTTTCTCCGCCATCGCGGTGGCTTTCAGCGGGGGCTTTATCCTGATATGGCTGTACGGGCAGGGATGGTTCATGGATTTCAGTCTTCTCGGTGAGAACATGCGACAGGTGTTTCAGATGGGGACGGTGAATCTCAGCGTCGCCGTCTGGGTGGGCTTCATCGCGCTGTTCGGCATCGCCACCGACGACGGCGTGGTGATGGCGACGTACCTGGACCAGAGCTTCCGGCGGAATCGTCCGTCGGGCATACGACAGATCCGGGATGCCGTCGTCGAGGCGGGCTGGCGCCGCATCCGTCCCTGTCTCATGACCACGGCCACCACGCTGCTCGCGCTGCTGCCGGTGCTCACCTCGACGGGACGCGGATCGGACATCATGGTGCCGATGGCCATCCCGAGCTTCGGTGGTATGACCATCGCGCTGTTCACGCTGTTCGTCGTGCCGGTGCTCTATTCCTGGTGGGAGGAGCGGAAAGAACTCCGTCAAATCAAGAAGGAGGGAAACAGCAATGAAGTATGAACTCGTCATTCTTTGCGTATCCGTCGCTCTCATGGTGAACACCGGACCTGCCCTCCGGTCGCAACAGATACCGTCGGAAGGTGAAAAAAGTCAACAAACATCCGCTCAGATGGAGAATGTGCAAAAAACAGCCGCAAATAGCTCTAATGAGCAAAATATAACCGCGATTTCCGAAGCTGAACGACGTTTGCCGCCGGATCGGACGCTTGAGGACCATGTCGCCGAGGCACTGACAAACAATGCGGCGCTGCGAGCGCGGAGAGCCCGATACGAGGCGGCTCGGATGCAGGCGCCGCAGGCGGCGGCTTTGCCGGATCTGAAAATCGGTTTCGGGTACTTTGCCGCGCCCGTGGAGACACGGCTCGGTCCCCAGCGCGCCACGCTGTCGGTGTCGCAGTCCTTCCCCTGGTTCGGGACACTCGGCGCGGAGGAAGACGCGGCTCTGGCCCGCGCCCGGCAGGTGTACCAGGATTATGCCGACGCGCGCAACCGGCTCGTGTACGAGCTCCGCGATACGTGGTACCGCATGTGGGTGCTCGAGCGGTCCATTGCCGTCACGGGGGAACATCTCCGCATCGTGGGCACGCTGCGTGATCTCGCGCTGCTGCGCTACGAGTCCGGCAAAAGCACGTTCTCCGACGTGCTTCGGCTGGATATGCAGCGCGAGGAGCTGCGTACGACACTGCGCACGCTCGAGGATTCCCGCGAACCGCTGCGGCAGGAATTCTCCCGACACCTCGGCAGTGAACTCAGCGAGCCGCTGCTCCTGCCCGACACACTCGTTCTGCCGGGCGATCTGCCCGAAACGGACGAACTCCGTGGCCACCTTTCCGACCGGAATCCCCGCCTGCGGGGACTCGAAGAGGAGCAGGTGTTCTGGGAAAGCAAAACCAGTGCGGCACGGCGGATGGGATACCCGTCCTTCACCGTCGGTGTGACCTATACGGCCATCGGTCCGCGCGATGACATGGATCTCCCCGACAACGGACGGGACGCCATCCTGCCGCAGGTCGGCATCTCCATCCCGCTGTTCGGATCCCGCTACGGCGCCATGGAGGAGCAGGCGCGGTTGCAGAGGGAGGCGGCGCGACTGCAACGACGGGATGTGGAGCAGCAGCTGCACACCGTTCTTTCAGAGCGTCTGCGTGATGTGACGGATGCCGAGCGGCGCTTCGGTCTCCATACCCGCCTCGCTGAGCTGGCGGAGACCACCTACGGCGTCGTGTTGAAAGAATACAGCGCGGGATCCGCGCGTATCGACGACGTGCTCGCTGTTGAGCGCGACCTTCTGCGTTATACGCTCGCCCGGGAAGAGGCGCGCGCGGATCTGAATCGTGCGTACGACTATCTGATGTATCTGACTGCCCAGGAAAAGGAATAAGGAAGCATCGTCATGAAATATGAAATGAATATGAAGAACATTTTTTCCGGCGCGGCACTGCTCGCCGTCGGACTCTTTTTCGGCTGGTTGTTTTTCGCCGGTGGAGAAGGGAAGTCCGCCCCGGCCGGAGCCGGCGATCACGCACATGAAACGGAAGAAGCAACGGTATGGACCTGCTCGATGCACCCGCAGATCCGCCAGGATGAGCCCGGTCTGTGTCCCATCTGCGCCATGGACCTGATCCCCCTCGAAAGCGACGGTGCGGCGGGTGCGCCGAACCGCCTGCAGATGACGCCGGAGGCCGT
>JAFGKR010000060.1 GCA_016928515.1 Bacteroidota bacterium
AAAGACGCCAGCGGAATACGGATTCCGGCGCGGCCCCGTACCGGCGGCATCTGCGGCAGATCCGTCCCCGTTCCGCTGTCTTCGCCGCGCACCAGCGAGGCGGATGCGTATCCGACCACGGTATGAAAAAGGCGCCACTCGCCGGACAGCTCCGCGCCGAATATCCGTGCTTCTCCGACGTTGGCTTTCTGATACAGGGTATCACTGACGCGTGCATCGATCACGAGATCATTCATAAAGCGCAGGAATGCGGTCGCATGCACGACGACATCCGCATGCCGGAAGTGCAACCCGGCATCGAGAAATGCTCCCTTCTCCGCGGCAAGGTCGACGTCACCGATGTATGTCGCTCCTCCCAGTTCGATGAACTGATAGCGCTCTTCGAGCGACGGAGCACGAAATGCCCGTGCCATGTTCGCAGTGAGATCGAGCGACGAGGTCATATGCCAGCGCAGACCCGCATGTGCGCTCCATGAGAGTTCGTCGGCCTCCTCGGCGTTCCATCGCAGTGTGCGATTCGGAGGAGCCGTGTTCCGTGTCCCGTTGCTTTCGATGTACTGCAGATCATATGCTTCGTCGTTCCCGACATGGATATGGTCGATACGGCCGCCCATGGAGAGACGAAGGCGTTCCGCGATGATCTCCACATCATCCTGCACATATGCACCGATGCTGCGGAATCGCGCATCCGGCAGCGGCAGGTCTGCGATGACGGTATTCGTGGCGTGGACTTCCCTCTCTCGTAAGCCGCTGTAGCTGCGCTGCCAGCCATCCACGCCGCCGGTGAACTGATGCGCCGCAAAGCGCCAGACCGTCTGTGCCTGCACTCCATACATCTCATGGTCGGCAGACGGCCGCAGTGACACTGCAGCATTAGGATGCAACTCCACATTGCGCCTGATGAACTGGCGAAACACGCGAATGGAAGCATCCTGCCAATGTGTTGAGAGCGCACCGGTCGCATACTCCGCCATGGCCAGCGAACGGTGGGCGTCGGCATAGCGGGCGGAGGCGCTTTCGGGAAATGTCGCGCCACCGGGGATACCGACATCCGTGGCATCGAACTGCTGATACCGGACACGCAGCTCCTGTGTTTCGGTCGGCCGAAACCCGGCGGAAACATGCAGACTGCGGTCATGGAAACGGCTGTCACGCAGCACTCCGTCGGGCGTCCGCGCATCTCCGGCACTGCGCATCCCTCCATGCAGGTGGATGGACCAGCGGTCGTCCGCCGCGTCCAGCGTCAATGCGGCGGCACTCCCGTTGTTCACACCGGAATAACTGCTGTTGAATCCGCCCGAGAGACGCAGCGCATCCGCGTAGGGAGCGTCCCGGCTGATGATGTTGACGACACCACCGGTAGCGCCGGTGCCGTAGAGACTCGAAGCGCCACCACGGATGACTTCGATACGATCGATATCCGTACCGTCGATCAGCGAAAGCCCGGCTGCGAGACTTGTTGCGGTCTCGATACGCGCACCGTCCATCAGTGTCACGACATTACTCCGCGAAAGTCCGCGAATGTTGATATCCGTTCCCCACATGCCGTCCCGTACCAGGGCGATGCCGGGTTCCGCGTCCAGGGCATCCGGCACACTGATCGGTATCTGTCGGACGAGGTGCTCCGTACCGATGACGGTGACCGGAAGCGGTGTTTCCCGCTGCAGCGCCGAGTACCGGGTTCCCGTGACGGTGACGTCGCCGAGATCCAGTACGCGCTCCTCGAGCGTGACAGCCAGTTCAGCTTTTTCTCCGTTGCGTAACACCAGTACTCTCTCCGCGAGCGCATACCCGATATGGGAGAAACGCACGCGTACACTGCCCTCCTGGAGCCCGGAGAGGAAGAATCGTCCTCGACCGTCTGTCGTCGTTCCTGCCTGACGATCGACAAGATACACATGCGCGCCCGGGACCGGACGGTCAGTCACATCGCGCACGACGCCGCGAAGCGCGGCGTCCTGGGCGGAAAGAGAGAATGCATACAGAGGAAGAAGGAGCAGAAGGAATGCAATGCTCCGTGACATGTCAGATCCTGCTACAATTCGACAATGAGAACCACTTTCTCTTCTCCCCGCAGCACCTCAACACTGATGCGCTGCCCGGGAGTGAAGTCCGAAAGTCGGTTCATATACTCATAAATGTCATTGACCGGTCTCCCCTCGATTGCGACGATGACATCACCTTTCTGCATCCCTGCCAGATCCGCCGGACGCCCCTTGATCACCGCATCCGCGCGCAGACCGCGGCTCTCGCTCGAGGACACATCAGGCATGATGCCCAGTGTCACCTTGAAACGCCGTGAGGCAGAGGGACGGCTTTTCGGTCCCGCTTCCTGGAAGACCAGCGCGTCATCACGGCCGGCAATGTCGACGAGCAGCTCCGCGATCAGGTCCGCGACTTCCTTTTCCCCCGGATAATTGAGACGGTCTGCGTCATCCGCCGGGGTATGATAGTCGTCATGCACACCGGTAAAAAAGAACAGGACAGGGATATCCCGTGAGTAGAAGGAAGAGTGATCGGACGGACCGTAGCCCTCCGGTGACATCTTCGCAGTAAATCCCCGCTCAGCTGCGACGCGCGCGACGGCCTCCTCCAATCCGATCGCCGTGCCGGTACCGCCGATGCTCAAACTCTTTTCCCCTTCCTTCATCCGACCCACCATATCGAGATTCGCCATCAGGATGAAACGCGTGAGATCCACTGGGGAATTGTTCACGAAATACTTTGACCCGAGAAGCCCCATTTCTTCTGCATCGAAAGCGATGACAAGCACCGACCGTTGCAGGGATTGCCGGCGCGCAGCGAGTTGCTCTGCGATCTCGATGATCGCCGCCACCCCGGACGCATTGTCATCCGCACCGTTGTGCACTGCCGTCGTGTCGGGACGCCGGGAGCCCGAACCAGGGCCGCCCATGCCGAGGTGGTCGAAATGTGCACCGAGCACGATGTATTCATCCGTGCGTGACGGATCACCACCTTCGATGACGCCAACCACATTGCACCCCTGAATAATATGCCGTTCCATCTGTACCTCGGCGTGCAGCTCTCCGCCGCATGCGATCGGCACCGGTTTTCGCTGCTCGATAAGCTGCTTCTCCAGCTCCGCCACCTGCATTCCCTGAAGCAGCCGATCCGCAATACTGCGAGCGATGCTGAGCACCGGGATGTCCATGGAGGATTCCTGCTGCTGGTAATCGAGTTCGATGAGTGCATCGTCCTTGTCGAACTGTGGCCCGGACACGAACAGCACGCCGGCCGCCCCATGATCGCGTGCCACCATGGCCTTTTTCCGGAGGGATACAAACGGATCGTAGTCGCCACTGTCGTCGTCAGGACTGCCGCGCAGTATCAGGACCCATTTCCCTGTCACGTCGAGTGTGGCGTAGTCACGCCATTCCGCGCTGTCGGTCTCGAAATCGAATCCGTAGCCGCTGCACACGACATCGGCTGACAACGACCCCTCTCCCGAGAAGGAGAGCGGAAGAAATGTCTTCCGAAGTTCGCCGGTGAGTTCAGCGATTGACAGGGCACAGCGTTCCCCGGCGCTGATGCCGGTGACAATGGGGAATTTCTGCAAACCGTCTTCTCCGAGCAGTCTCAATCCCGCCTCGCGAAAGCGGTCACGGATATAGATCGCCGCAGAATCCCCTCCCGGTGTACCGGGTTTGCGCCCGGTGAGGGCATCGGAAGCGAGGTATTCAACATGAGCGCGGATTTCCCCCACCTCGATTGCCTCCGTGACCTGGGCCTGCATATTGCAGGCGGCGAGGACGAAGCTCACGAGAAATGTCAAACGGATGAGAATGTTCATCATGCCATGTCCGATATGATACATGCCGGGACCCATTCGCCCGACATGTAATGTAAAAAGGAATCGGATGCGGCGCTATTTCCGTTCAAGTCTCACGGTCACTGTCACCTCCTCGTCGTTTCGTCGCACAATGACAGGAACGTCCTCCCCCGGCGCATGTCTACTGAGGGCGGTCATGTAATCATAGATGTTCGTCACCTCCGTCTCACCGAAACGCAGGATAATATCACCCTCTCTCAGGCCGGCTTTCTCCGCCGGACTACCCGGGCTCGTCCCCGTAATCCGGAATCCCTTGCCATCATAGCCATAGTCGGGCATGGTCCCCACGTAGACGGTAAATCGGGCGACGGGTTGTTCATCGGTCTTCCGTACACGAGAGAACGGGATGTCTTCGAGTGCATCCGCGGCGGAAACGGTTTCGGCGACATATCGCACCACCTCGGTCTGGCCATCATAGTTCACGCGGTCTGCATCGTCGGTCGGACGATGATAATCGGCATGCAGACCGGTAAAGAAAAACAGCACGGGAATGTCTTTGGCATAGAAGGAGGAATGATCGCTGGAACCGTGGCCGTCATCGATGAGCGCGAGATCAAAATTCTCCGTGTCGTTCTGTTCCTCGACAAGAGATTTCCAAACCGGCGAGGTCCCAATGCCCTGAATATTCAGCTTCCGGCTCTCGACGGACAAACGTCCGACCATATCGAGATTGAACATTGCCCGGACGTGTTCGAGCGGAACGGTTGGATTCTGTACCCAGTGGGCGGAACCGAGCAATCCCATTTCCTCTCCGCTGAACGTCATGAACACGAGCGTTCTCCGCGTCGGTTGCGCGGCGAAGTACTGTGCCAGTTCCAGCACACCTGCGGTACCCGACGCATTGTCGTCCGCCCCATTGTGAATCATGGGAATCGCGCCTCGGTACAGGCTGCCGTGCTGTCCCCAGCCGAGATGGTCATAATGCGCTCCGATCACGAACACGTCCTCCGCGGGAGCGGGATCCGCACCAGGCAGGATGCCGATGACATTCCGGGTTCCCTTTTCGACAAGATCCACACGGAACGTTCCCTGAATGCGCAGGACGACTTCTCCCGTGCGTGCGGAGGGGCCCTTCTTGAATCCCTGCGCCTCCTCTGCAGCGGCTCCGGTTGCGGCATGAATGGTTTCGGCAGCGGAGGATGTGATGCGTCCGACCGGAATCGCCGAGCGAGCGGGTGATCCGTCATAGCGTAGCGATCGGACCTGCGAAGCATCCTCCTCGATAATGAGCAACGCTGCGGCACCCCGCTCTCGCGCCGCCAGCTCCTTGCTGCGTGCGGTAGAGAGAATACCGACCGAGCCATGAGGATTCGCATCGTCGGGGAAGCCGTCGCGAACGATCACGACCTTCCCCTTCACATCCAGTTCCGCATAATCGTTCATCCCTTCCTCCTTCGCGACAATACCATGTCCGGCAAACACCGGTGTACCCGCGAAACTGCCCGATACTGAAAACGCACAGGGCATGAACTGCATCGTGTCAAGAACGGTCGCCGCGTCGCCCAGAAGAACGGCCAGCGCGTTACCGTGGGATGCGACGCCGGTCACGACGTCGAAGGTCTGAAACCAGCTACCGCTCGCACCCCCGGGCTGCAGACCATAGCGCGCAAACTCCCGCGCGATGTATTCCGCGGCAAGATCGATGGACGGTGTGCCTGTTCCACGTCCCTCCAGTGTGTCGGACGCCAGCCAGGTGACATGCGCACGCAATTCCGCTGTGGCGATCTCCGGTGTCGATGACGACGGCAGCGGCGGCAGCTCCGCCGCATTCTTCTGGGCCGAGGCCGGAATGGCCAGAACGAGAACGAGAAGCGAGATAATACGTGTTTTCATATCAGGAATATCCTCAAAATGGACAACAGGTATCCAACACCGGGAATCATATTTCTGTTTCACCGGTTGAGGGTCACGGAGTTTTCCCCTCCGCTGCCAGGCATGCGTGCGGACGATGGAATTCCTTCCGAAAATCATATATTGTTTGCATTCACAGGCACTGACCCACCCAGCACACGGAGGTATCGTATGGCAGGTATTTTCGCTCGCATCACTGATATTTTCAAGGCGAACATCAACGACATTCTTGACAAGGCGGAAGATCCCGAAAAGATGATCAAGCAGATGGTCATCGAGATGGAAGAAGCGGTCAATAAGGCCACGACCGCCGTCGGTTCCGCCATCGCCAATGAGAAGCAACTCGAGCGTCAGCACACGGAGAAGAAAAAGCTCGCAGCCCAGTGGCAGGAGCGTGCGGTGAAGGCCGTCAATGCCGGACGCGATGATCTGGCTCGACAGGCTCTGGAGAAAAAGAACATGTTCGAAAAGGCGACCACGGATCTCGAAGGGCCGCTTGCAGAGGCACGGAAAACCGCCGTCACCATGCGCTCCCAGCTCGAGCAGCTCAAGGCAAAGCTGGACGAAGCCCGTGTCCGTCAGGGAACACTGATTGCGCGGCATCAGGCGGCGAAAGCGAAGAAGCAGATTTCCTCGAGTCTCGCCGGTATCGGCGATGGGGCCTTTGCGAACTTCGACAAGTACGAGCAGAAAGTGCTCCGCGTTGAGTCCGAGGCGGAAGCCATGTCGGAACTGGCCGGGGAAACAACCTCGCTGGACGACGAATTCAAGAAGCTCGAAGCCGGAGATTCGGTGGAAGAGGAACTGGCGCTACTCAAGGCCGCTGCGAAAAAAGACAACTGATCCTGTTGCACGCAATCAACGTAAGGAGCATATAGCATGGCGAATATTGTCAACGCCACCCGTCAGAAGGTGAAGCGCTATCTCAAAAACATTTACGGAAAGAATTACAGGAATATCGTCGAGGAAGTCGACGAGTCCTTTGTGATCCGCCGCGGCTCGGCGACCGTGCATGTGACCGTCAAACCGCTGAGCAAGGACGACTGTATTGTCGATGCCCTGTCGTACGTTGTCCAGGGTGCGAAAATCGGTCCCAAACTGCTGGGAATGCTGATGCGGCGCAACAGCACGTATCCGATCGGCGCCTACGGACTGCTTTTCGACGACACGATTGTGTTCAGCCATAGTATCGCCGGGGCGAATCTCGATCCAAACGAGTTGCGCACGACCATCGCAACAGTCGCCTTTGTCGCTGATGAAACCGA
>JAFGKR010000314.1 GCA_016928515.1 Bacteroidota bacterium
AAGGCGCAACGGACGATGCGGAAGAAGGATGATATTGCCCACGCACGCAAGGAGCTCGTTGAGGCAAACGCCGAACTCGTCGCGCTCGAAGACCGCTTCCGCGACGATGTACGCGAAATCAAGACCATCGATCCCCTCGAACTGGAGATTTCGTCCTATGCGCTTTCACCGCGGAAATCCGACATCACCGTGACCCGCATCGCCGTCGCATGGCTGCCGGAACGGTGATCAGAATGTGATCAGCGGCTTGATGACGCCGTCTTCCTTGCTGTCCATCAACCGGAATGCTTCAGGGATCTTTTCGAAGGGAAACGTATGTGTCGTCATCGGTGTCGGATCGATTCGGCCGTTCTCGATCAGACGGAGCAAACGGCCCATGCGTTCGCGTCCGCCAGGGCACAGTCCGGTACGAATGACTTTGTCGCTCATTCCGACACCCCAGTCTTCGCGGGGAATGTTGACATAATCTCCTTCACCGAAATACCCGGCGACAGAAATCGTGCCTCCCGGCCGAGTCGCTTTCACGCATGCTTCGAATGTGATCTGCGCCCCAAGAGCCTCGATGGCGGAATCCACACCGTCACCGCCGGTGAGTTCCCGTATGCGCTCGACCGGATCCTCCTTGGTGAAATCGATGACCTCATCCGCGCCGAAATGACGGGCGAGTTCCTGCCGCTTCGGAACACTCTCGACTGCGATCACCAGGCCGGCGCCCAGCAGACGCGCGCCGGCGGTCGCCATGAGGCCGACCGGTCCCTGCGCAAACACGGCGACGGAACCACCGATCGGAATATGCGCGTGCTCCGCACCCATGAATCCGGTGGACATCATGTCTGTCGTGTACACCGCGGATTCATCGGGAACGCTGTCGGGAATGCGGGCGAGATTCGCTTCCGCATTGTTGACGTGAAAGTATTCTGCGAAAACACCGTCCTTGATGTTGGCGAATTTCCAGCCGCCCAGCATTTGCCGGCACTGTGAGGGGTAGCCCCGCAGGCAATTCTCACACGTATAACAGGGAGTGATGGCATTGACTGCAACGCGATCTCCCGGTTTCGCAACCGTCACTTCGCTCCCGACACTCTCGACGATGCCGACTGCTTCATGTCCAAGCGTCAGATTGTCGCGCTCGCCGATCGCTCCCTTGACAGTATGCGTATCTGAAGTGCAGATAAGCGCGACGGTCGTTTTGACGATCGCACCGCTCGCTCCCGGATCCGCGGGCACCGGTTTTTCCATCACACCGACTTCACCAATTCCTTTCATCACAAACGTTTTCATTTGCTTTGCCATTCAGACTGCTCCTGATACAATGTTGTACATGCACCGGACATCTGCTGCACCGTCTTCAGGAGTTGGTTCCAAGCAGGCTTGATAACATCCCGGGGGATACAGAGAGCTCACTTTCCCATGATCCTGGCTCCGGTACAGCGGAGTCAGGCGATACTGTATTACTATGAAATTATGGGTCCAATGTCAAATAAAAACGATAGAGCGTCGCCATGACGAGCGATCAAATGGCAAGGAGGATCGTCCCCATAAAGGACGATCAGATGGCTCGGAGAGTCTGTTCGATGGGCGTGAAACCGTAACGAACCGTTCGTCTGTCGTCCTGCGCCGTAATTGCTCTATGAAACGAGGTTTTCATCGGAAAGCATCTTCTCCAACCGGTCTTTCTCCTTTTCCGCTTCGCTCATGCGCACGAAGGTGAGAATGATCATCCCGACAATGAAGAAGACAACGAGGGAAAGAATGCTCAGGCGTGCACTGCCGGTAAGCTGACGGATGAGCGCAAAGGCGATCGGTCCCCAGATGGCGGAGAATTTCTCGAACACGGAAAAGAAGCCGAAAAATTCGGCCGAGGCGGCGGGAGGAATGATGCGGGAATAGAGGGAGCGGGACAGCGCCTGGCTGCCACCGAGCACGAGTCCCACCACGGCGCCGAGTATCCAGAACTCCATCGGTTGCGTCATGAAAAATGCGAAGACGACAACGCCGGTCCAGACGGCAAGAGAGGCGATGACCATGTTCTTGCTGCCGAAGCGCTTCGCAAGCAGGCCGAAGAGTTGCGCACCGAGGATGCCGACGAATTGTATCATCAGCAGAGCGCCCATGAGCGTCAGTGTGTCGAAGTTCAGCTCCTCGCTGCCGTAGATCGTCGCCATCGCAATGACGGTCTGTATACCGTCGTTGTATATCATGAACGCGACGAGGAAAATCCCCATCTGACGCAGGGAACGGATTTTCTTCATCGTCAGAACGATGCGCCGAAAGCCGTCCCGCACCAGCACCGAGGTCCGCGGTCGCAATCCGGGGAGCGGCGGTTCCTGCAGGCGCGAGAAGGTGATGAGGGCGAATCCGCCCCACCACAAACCGACACTGCCAAGCGCCACGCGCACCGCCATGACTTCGCTGATCCCGATGGACGCATGGAACTGGACGAGCAGCAACTGCAGCAGGAAGAGCACGCCGCCGCCGGCGTATCCGTATGCGTACCCCTTCCCCGAGACGACATCCTGCATCTCGGGCGCCGCGATATGCGGGAGGAAGGAATCATAAAACACATTCGCGGAGACGAAACTGAAGTTCGCCGTCATGAACAGCGCGAGCGCGAGCCAGACATCCCCTGCGTCCACGAAGAACAGCAGGAGAGAACTGGCACTGCCGAGATAGCAGAAAAAGATCAGAAAACGCTTTTTCGCTGCGGTGGAATCCGCGATGGCGCCGAGGACGGGGGAGGTCAGAAGGACGGAGAGAGCGGAAAATCCGAGGGCATAGCCGTAGAGGGATGTGGCGGTCAGTCCCGTCATCCCGAACAGGGGAATGTCTATCCCGCCTGAGGGAACGACGACCTTGTCGAGATACGGACCGAACAGCGCCGCGAGAATGGTGACCGCGAAGGCAGAATTCGCCCAGTCGTACATGTACCAACCGTGAAGAACGCGGTCATGCGCGGTGCGGCGGAATCCGGCCACGGCGGTAAGGTTCATGCGTGCCTTCCTCGAGTGGTGGGAGAGATCACTGTCCTATGAGACCGCGGCCTTCCTTGCGGATTCTGTCCTGCTCCCGCAGGACACCTGCGATACTGTCCAGCATCCCGTTGACGAAAGCGCCGCTTTGATCCGTGCTGAAACGCTTGGCGATTTCCACGCATTCGTTGATCGTCACTTTCACGGGGATTTCGGGGAAATGGAGGAATTCCACGATGCCGAGACGCAGCAGGATGCGGTCGACCGTTGCAATGCGATCAAAATCCCAGTGCCGGGACTTTTCCCTGATGAGCGTGTCTGCCTCACTACGATGATTGAGTACGGAGTAGACGAGTGCCTGCGCGAAGCGGTACAGCTCCGGCTCGTCGTTCAGTTCTTCGCCTGCGATGGTTTCCAGAAGCATTTCAATGGGCTCGCGGGAGATCTCGTAGGCGTAGAGTACCTGCATCGCTTTTTCGCGCACTTCTCGTCGGGACTTTGCCATGATTCCTTGGTCAGATGAGAGAAGGAAACAATAAGATAGGCATGCGCGGCGAAAGGAAAAACGACCGCTCAGGGAGTGCGGCGCACGCGGACCATCGGACGGTTCGTGTCCGGATCCGGTTGCACGCGTACCGGCACACCGAAGTGCTGCATGAGAAGCTCCTCCTCGAGGACGCGCTCGGGAACATCGAATGCGACGATGCGTCCGTCGTCCATAAGCACGATGCGGTCACAGTACATGCCGGCGAGATTCAGGTCATGCGTTATGATGACGATGGTGCGTCCTTCCAGACCGTGCAGGCGCGAGAGCAGTTCAAAGAGCGCAACCTGATGCCGGAGATCCAGATGGGCGTTGGGTTCGTCCAGCAGCAGCACCGGTGTCTGCTGAGCCAGTGCCCGGGCGATGAGCACCCGATGCAATTCCCCTCCCGAGAGATCCAGCACGCTGCGCTCCGCCAGATGTTCAATGCGCATGGCTTCCATCGCTTCCCGGGCGGCGGCAAAATCTTCCCTGCGTTCGAAACCGAGTCCGCTGCGATGCGGATGCCGTCCAAGCAGCACCATCGCGTGTACGGACCAGGGAAAAGCGACCGTTTCGTTCTGTGGGACCAGGGCGATACGCCGTGCACGCTCACGCGTGTCGATCCGTGCGACAGTGCTACCGTCAGCGAGTGCCTCTCCTGCATCAGGCGCGAGCATACCCGACAGGATCCGAATAAGGGTGGTTTTTCCGGCCCCGTTCGGTCCGACGATGCCGATGAATTCTCCGGGATCGATAGAAAGGCTGACCCCATCCAGTACGGGCGCACTGTCGTAGGCGAAGGACACGTCCTTCAGGATGAAGCACACCGGAGGCGCGTGGGATGGTGGAAGGGTTGTCATTTCAGGAGGAATCCGGTTTCACGGCGCCAGAGCAATAGATCGAGTTCGTCAGCGGGAATGCCGAGCGTGGATGCAAGATCTTCAAAAAACGCCTCAATTTCCAGATAGCGGCGTCGGGAGATGGAAGGCGGCCAGTCGGGAAGCACGCCCAGGCGCACGAGGTTACGGAGGATGTGCCGGTCGATGATGGTAACCTGCGTGCGGCCGATGTTGCGGAGGAAATGGCTGGCTTCTTTGAAACCCAGTCCCTTCACGGACTCGGCGAGCTGTGTCCGCAGCTGCTTGTGTTCCATGTCCTGCTGCACGCGCTGATCGATGCGCGGCCAGGCCTCGCGCGCTTCCAGCAGGCGCTGCGCCTTGGTGTTGTGGAAACGCACATATCCGCCTTCATGCGACCGGAGAAGGGGAGCCGGATCGAAGGGTCGGTGCAGAAAATTCCGCCTCTCCAGTTCTTCAGCCACCAGGAAGCATTGCCGCGCACTGGACTGCGGTGTGAGCAGGCAGAATGCCATTTCGTAAAACCAGCGACCCCGCGGGATGCTGCGGAACGCCTCCAGCCGCGCACCGATGGCGTCTCTGTGTTCGTTGTATTCGTGGAGCAGCTGCTGCTTTTCGTCAGGATTCATGTGTATGGTCAATCCGTCAGACAAATGTGCAGCATATCGAGCGAATCCGTGAACGTGCCGATGTCCTCCACGGGACGCCGGCCTGCCGTGGCACGTATCATGCCGTCGTTCTGCAGCGTGGCGAGGATATCCAGGACGCGGCTCTGTTCCACTGCGTCAGAGGAGGAGAACAGCAGGATGCACAGCCGATCGGCCCTATCGCAGTGACGCGGCCGATGGCGTAGATGCTCGATGACGCGCCCGCGGTAGATACGCCGCGGCGTCTCACGGATGACGGATGCACTGCGTGCGGGTGCGGACTGCAACCGTCCCGCGGACGGGCACTCCGTGCTGAGCGGGCAATGTTCGCAGTCCGGCTGTCGCGCCGTACAGATCGTCGCTCCGAGATCCATCAGCCCCTGGTTCCAGTTGTAGAAGGCGCGGGGGGGCAGAAGGGATGCGGCCAGCGTCCAGACTTCCGCTTCCGGAAGCATCGCGTCGGTTTCCCGCATGTTTCGCGAGAGGCGTGAAAGCACGCGCCGGATATTGACGTCCACGATCGGCACTCGGTGCCGGTAACCGAAGCAGGTAACGGCATGCGCCGTGTAGGGCCCGAAACCGGGCAATGCCTTCAGCGCTTCGATGTCGGAGGGGATACGGCCGTTGTGCCGTTCCATGATTTCCTTCGCGGCGGCATGCAGGGAGAGTGCACGGCGGTTGTAGCCCAGACCGGACCACGCGAGCAGCACAGCGCGCCGGGAAGCACGCGCAAGCGCCGCCGTAGTCGGGAAGCGTTTGATCCACAGAGGAAAATGTTTGAGCACACGTGCAACCTGCGTCTGTTGCAGCATGTACTCACTGATCAGCACGAAGTATGGATCGTCGCTATTTCGCCATGGAAGATCGCGGCCGTGCTGTGCATACCAGCGTAGCAGCGCACGGTGGATATACCGGCGCCGTGTATCGGAAAGGCGGGGAAAAGAGGGAGAGGCATGAGCCCTCATTTCAGGAGCGGGAGAATCGGAATAGAACCCTCGAGCATCTCATATCGTGTGATTTCTTCCGGAGTCACCCATGCGATGGCTTCGAAGACCTTGTTCTGCAACTCGCCGGTGTACTCGTTCACGAGGAAAAAGGTGATGAGAAAATTGCCGCCGTCGGAGTATGTCGCCTGGATGGTTTTCAGTTCTTTCGGTTTCACGGGTTCGATGCGGAGTTCCTCCCAGAGTTCGCGCTCGAGGCATTCACGCAGACTTTCTCCCGGAATGATCTTTCCTCCCGGAAATTCCCATTTCAGTCCATACCGGTGGTTGATGCCACGCTGGCAGATGAGCACCTTGTCTCCGTCACGAATGATTGCGGCGGCGACGCGGACGGTTTCTTCCTTTTCATCAAACATGTCTGCACCTGTATGGCTGTCGTACAATCAGATCGCTGGTGTCTGGACATCATGACACCATCGCTTCCCTTCGATGATGGTGGTTTGTCTGCAATATACAAAAAGTTTTCTGAGATCAAATTCGTAACCCGCTCTTCTTCTCTTCAATCCCCGAATTCCCGCGGAAAAAGTTGCCCGAATTGCTTGATAGTGCTTTCTTTTTTATCCTGAAATATCTATGTTGACCTTGTTACCCCGAATCCCCGAATCCCCTAATCCACGTACCTATTTTCCAACCAGAAGGAAGGACCAATGCCGAAACTCCAGGAAAAACTGGCAGAAGTCTATGCTCCCCAGCGCGACGAAATCAAGCAGCTGGTCAAGGAGCATGGCGACAAAGTCGTCTCGCAGGTAACCATCAAGCAGGTATACGGCGGTATGCGCGGCGTGAAGGGACTTGTCTGCGACACCTCCGTCGTTCCGCCGGACAAAGGACTCATCATTCGCGACATCGAACTGAAAGAGCTCACCGACAAGCTCCCCGAGGAAATTTTCTACCTGCTGCTCTCCGGATCACTTCCAAACGCCGAAGAGCTCGCGGATCTGCAGGAACAGCTCCGCGCCCAACAGGACGTTCCGTCTTACGTTTGGGACGTTCTCAGCGCCATGCCCGCCGATTCCCATCCAATGGCGATGTTCAACACCGCCATTCTCGTGATGGAGAAGGAATCCATCTTCCGCCAGCGCTACGACGAGGGCATGACGAAGGATGACTACTGGGTTGCGACACTCGACGATGCCATTGCCATCGTTGCGAAACTCCCGGCCATTGCGGCATGGATTTACCGCAAGCGCTTCGGGAAGGGCGATGCCATCATGCCCGATCCGAATCTGGACTGGGGCGCAAATTATGTGCACATGCTCGGTCTCGGTGATCCGAACGGGGAGTTCACCAAGTTCATGCGCCTGTATCTCGTGCTGCACAGCGACCATGAAGGCGGCAACGTCAGCGCTTTCTCCGCCGCGACTGTCAACAGCGCGCTTTCGGATCTGTACTACTCCATCTCCGCCGGCCTCAACGGTCTTGCCGGTCCGTTGCACGGTCTCGCGAACCAGGAATGCCTCAAGTGGATTCTCGAGGTCAACGAGCAGTTCGGCGGCGCGCCGTCGAAGGAAGAACTCGAAAAGTTCGCGTGGGATACGCTGAATTCGGGCAAGGTGGTCCCGGGCTACGGTCACGCCGTGCTGCGCATCACCGATCCCCGTTTTGACGCCTTCCTCGCCTTCGGCAAGCAGTACTGCATGGACGATCCCGTGTTCCAGACCGTCTCGAACGTCTTCGACGTCGTGCCGGGCGTGCTCCGTCAGATCCAGAAAATCGCGGATCCGTGGCCGAACGTCGACGCCGGTTCGGGCGCCATGCTCTATCACTACGGCCTCAAGGAGTTCTCGTACTACACGGTGCTCTTCAGCGTCAGCCGTGCATTGGGAATCGCTTCCCAGGCCGTCGTGGCCCGTGCCTACGGACTCCCCATCACGCGTCCCAAGTCCGTCCCCACCACATGGGTGAAGGAGCAGATCAAGGAGTAATCGCGCGGTCTGTCATGTTTCAGGAAGCCCCCGGGAGATCGGGGGTTTCTTTATAATGGCAAGA
>JAFGKR010000315.1 GCA_016928515.1 Bacteroidota bacterium
AGGCCAGAACGACGCATCCAAGGCCAGAACGACGCATCCAAGGCCAGAACGACGCATCCAAGGCCAGAACGACGCATCCAAGGCCAGGAAACAACGACCATGGAATATGAAACACCAGACATACATGACCTCAGCGACCGCGAGCGCCAGGTTCTGCTCTCGATTATCGAACAGCATGTACTGACCGCATCCCCCGTCGGTTCGCGCACGCTGTCAAAGAACATGGAAATCCGGCTCAGTCCCGCATCGATCCGCAATGTCATGGCTGATCTGGAGGAACGCGGTCTGATCGGTCATCCCCACACATCCGCCGGACGTATTCCGACTGATCTTGGCTACCGGTATTATGTGGATTCCATCATGCAGTCTGTGTCTCTGTCGGACCAGGAGCGGCGCTTCATCGATGAACACTTCGAAACGTCGCTGAACAGTGCGATTCAGGAACTCATCCGCAGCAGCTCGCATATTCTCAGTCAGATCTCGCACCAACTAGCCATCGTCTCCGCACCCTCCCTCGGACAGGGCGTCCTGCAGCGCATCGAACTCGTCCCGGTTTCCACTGACAAGATCATGGTCATTCTTTCTATCCGATCGGGGATCGTCAAGTCAATCATTCTGCATCTTCGCAACGAGATCGTACGCCGCGAGCAGCTCGAGAGCATCAGCGTATTGCTCAACGAACAACTGGCCGGACTCACGCTCAAGGACATCCGCGAAACGTTTGCTGACCGCGTGCGCGATGCCGGTGAGCAGGACAACGGAATCATCCGGTTGTTCATCGAGTCCACCGACCGCGTATTTTCCGAACGCCTCGACTCGGATGCATTGTGCATCGACGGCATGAACACGGTCACCCGACAGCCGGAATTCGGCGATCCTGAACGCCTCCGAAATATCATCGAACTTGTGGAAAACCAGCATGTCATTTTCCATGTGCTGGATTCCATCGGAGGCGGGCGGTCGCTGACCATTCGCATCGGCCGTGAAATCAACGATGAAAAGCTCAATGAATACAGCATCATCGCCGCACCGTATCGCTTCGGACAGCTGAACGGGACGGTGAGTATCGTCGGTCCCCGGAGGATGAATTATCCCCGGATGATCGCGATCGTCGACTACCTGTCGAAAATCATTTCCCAGTAATCCAATCACGAGTACACACGCATACCGGAGGAGCATTCATGTCTGACACGGACCCCAACATCGAGGAGCAGAACACGGAGCAGACGGAGCCGGCATCCGAGACCGCCGCAGCGGAAGAGCATGCTGCGTCGGAGGCCGAGGCTCTTCGCGTTGAAGTGGCCCAGCTCAAGGACCAACTGCTTCGGAAAGTCGCCGAGTTCGAGAATTTCCGACGCCGCACACGGGATGAAAAAGACGCCTTGCTGAAATTCGGAGCGGAGTCTCTGATCCTTGACCTCCTGCCCGTCATCGACGACTTTGAGCGATCTCTCGCCTCCGGCAAGGAACACCCCGATTTTGAATCATTCTACAAAGGCGTCGAAATCATTTACGGAAAGCTGCTCCGCACTCTCGAAAACCGCGGCCTGAAGCCGATGGATTCCGTCGGGAAACCATTCGACGTCGATTATCACGACGCCCTGATGCAGATTCCCCGTGCGGATGTCGAGGCCGGGACGGTGCTCGACCAGGTGGAGAAAGGCTATCTCCTGCATGACAAGGTCATCCGGCATGCCAAGGTCACTGTGGCTCGTGAGGCCGACGAGGAGGAGACGGCAGGCGAGGCATGAAAAGAGACTATTACGAAATCCTCGGTGTCGAACGATCCGCCGACGATGCGACCATCAAATCCGCTTACCGCAAACTCGCACTCAGGTACCATCCCGATCGCAACCCCGGTGACCACGATGCGGAGGAGAAATTCAAGGAAGCCGCAGAGGCCTACGAGGTCCTCAGTAACGCAGAAAAACGCCAGCGCTACGACCGTTTCGGCCATGACGGACTCCGTGGACAAAGTGGCGGACCAGGCTTTACTGACATCAATGACATTTTCAGCCACTTCAGCGATATTTTCGGCGGCGGATTCGGGGGGAGCATTTTCGAGGAAGTGTTCGGCGGCGGGGGACGCTCGCGCTCCCGCACGAAACGACAGGGTGTACCGGGGACGGATCTGAAAATCCAGCTGCCGCTTACGCTCGAGGAAATCGCAACAGGAGTGGAAAAAACGCTCAAGGTCAAGCGACAGAGCGAGTGCGAAACCTGCTCCGGGACGGGAGCGAGGGAAGGCACCTCCTTGGAGGAATGTCCCGTCTGCCACGGCACCGGCGAACTGCAGCAAGTGTCACGCTCGCTGTTCGGACAGTTCGTGAACATCGTTCCCTGTTCGAACTGCGGAGGCGAAGGCCGGGTCGTGCGGGAGCCCTGTACGACCTGTCACGGCGACGGCCGCGTCCCCGGCGAACGAACCATCAAGGTCAAAGTACCCCCCGGCGTCAGCGACGGAAATTATATTCCGTTGCGCGGGCAGGGAAATGCAGGACGCAAGGGTGGTCCGGCCGGCGATCTGATTGTCTACATCCGCGAGAAGGAGCATGAGGAATTTACGCGGCAGGACGACGATATCCTCTACAATCTCGTCATCAACTATACAGACGCCGTCCTCGGCGCGGATGTGGAAGTCCCGACCCTCAGTGGTCGCGCCAAGCTGCGCGTCGATCCCGGGACACCGGCGGGACAGATCCTGCGCATGCGCGACAAGGGCATCCCGCATCTGAACAGCAACGGCCGGGGGGATCAGCTCGTCCGTGTCCATGTCTACGTCCCGCGGAAAATTTCCGCGGTGGAGCGGGAGCTCCTTCTGAAAATGCGGGAGATGGAAGGATTCCAACCCACCGACAAGGAGGAGAAGAAGAGCTTTTTCGGACGGATATTTGACTCGTTTTCCTGAACTTCTCACGTATGCCCGGCTTTTAAAACTCGCATGCCTTTCCTATTTTGCATCTGATGTGAACTGAGGCCGATTTCGCATGTGGAAACGTATCCTTACAGTTGCGCACCGCCTTGGATTTACGCGCAATGAGACGCTCGTCCTGATGTTCCTTTTCGCGGTCATCGCGGCGGGAAGCATCATCTCGGAACTGCGCCCGACACCTGCGATCGGGAGTGTGGATGTGCGGAGTGTGTACCGCAGCGCGGATACGCTCTTCGCGCAGCGATCCGCTCCCCGTGAGACAGAACAGCAGAATGGCACGGAACCGCTGCCTGAACCGTCCGCTCCTCTGACGACACAGGCGAGAGTGAACCTCAACACCGCGGGTGAGCGCGAACTGACCACACTGCCGGGAATCGGGCCGGCGACAGCACGGAAAATTCTGGATTACCGTCAGGAGCATGGTCCGTTCCGGACCGTGGACGACCTGGTGAAGGTCAAATCAATCGGATCGAAAAAACTGCAGCACATCCGTCAACTCATAACCGTCGAATAAAGCGCAGGTTGTTCCTGCACACCATCTTTCGGAGGCATTCATGGCACATAAGCAGCCGTTTGGAATCGTTGATGTCATTCTCATTGTCGTGATCCTCGGGCTGACGTACGTTCTATTCCGGGTCATCAACGATCCAGGACAAAAGCTGGCGTTCGAGGAGGATATGAAATGGGAGTCCCGCGCACGCATGTCCGCCCTTCGTGCCGCCCAGGTTGAATACTTCAGCATCATGCGGTCGTACACGGCGGATATCGATTCCCTCTTCATCGTGCTGCAGGACAGCATGCCACAGAATCGCTTCGATAGTCTGTTCACCATGTCTTCGCTTTACCTCACACCCTTCAATTTCGACTCCGTTCGTCATGCCCCGAAGTCTCAGCAGCCCTATGAGATCGCAGTGGATGACACCTCTGAGGTCCCCCGCTACCGCATCAGCGATCCCGATGGTTTTGGCTACGTCAGTTCGCTGACCGATCCGGACGAACACAACAAGGCATCCTGGGAACAGTAGGGAGACAGCGAGCCGTCACCACGGGCATGAGTGTCTCCCATCATATCGGCCTCGAAATTACGGAACAGTCGTTTCGTTTCGTCGAAATGCAGAAGCAGGATCGTCACACGACGATCCTGCGTGCTGATACGATCGAGACGGCGCATGACTACGCCTCTCCCCTGCTCTACGACCTCCCCTTCGACAAGGAACTCGCACGCCGGTTCATCACCGATCTCGCATCCGTCTACCACCGGCATGCGGTGTATGCCGCCAGCTTATCCATCGTCCTGCCCGCACTGCTTCCCATCGTCTGCACCATCCCTGTCGACACGACGCTGACAACACTGCAACGACGGGAGCAGTTGGAATGGGAGTGCCGCATACTCGGCGGTTTCCCCCCCGATATGCCCCTGCATATTCTCACACACGAACTGGATCATACCCAGACGGCCGCCCCGGTTCTCGCAGTTGCACTCCCGCAGGCGCTGGTGCATTTTCTGACGGCGACATGCGAGTATCTGACACTGGACCTGCAGTCCATTGACATCGACCAGTTTGTCATGGAGCAGGTTATACGCAGGCTGTATCCGCATGAGACGAACGCAGAGTTTGCCGTTCTGGGCCTGCATCCCACGCACTGCTCTGCCGGCCGCTATACCGGTGACCATTATCACGGTTGCCGGATGCGCCCGATCAGCTACCGTCAGCAATATCCCGCACAGGCGGTGCGTCTGCTCGAGAGCCTGCCGGGAGCGGGGGAGCAGACATCCCCGCAGCAGATCTATCTGTACGGCACCGCTGCGGAAGACAGGGTCGTGGAGGCCTGTGAGAATATCCTGCACTGTTCCGTTTCCCGCTGCATTCCGCTGGCTGATACCGCAATTCCGGACGATATCCAGCGTGTCTTCCAGGAGACGGATGAGCGGCTGTACGATGCTGCGGCCGCGGCCGCAATCCTCGGGCTGCCATGAGAATCATCGCGGGGGATATGAAAGGACGCCTTCTGCATATGCCCCGACGTGCATCGTTTCGTCCGACCACCGATCGCGTGAAGGAAGCCATGTTCAATATTCTTTCCGGGTTGGTGCACTGGGAACAGTGCCGGGTCTGCGACCTGTTCGCAGGCAGTGGAAATCTCGGTCTCGAAGCCCTCAGCCGCGGCGCACCGTCCGTGCTGTTCGTCGAGAATGACGGTGCCAGCCGCGACGTGCTGGAGCGCAACATTTCGGCATTGCGCGTGCAAAGTCGGACGCGTGTCCTTCCCTTCACTGTGGAACGTTTTTGCCGACACGAGCACGACACCTGCGAGCTCCTGTTCGCTGATCCACCCTACGCATATGAGACATACGACACCCTTCTGTCCTGCTGCTCCGCCATTCTTGTGCCGGATGGCATCGCCGTTATCGAGCACACAGTACGAAAGAGGCTCGAGAGTCAGGCTTCGCTCACCGTCATCGACCACCGGGAATACGGCACGACGGCCATCACCATCGTTCGATCCCCATCCGGAGAACCCTCATGAAAATCGCCGTGTATCCCGGATCCTTCGATCCGATCACCAACGGTCATATCGACGTCCTCGAACGTGCCATTGATATTTTCGACAGTGTCATCGTCACCGTCGCGCGAAATTCCACAAAGATACCGCTGTTCGATACGGATACGCGCGTGGAGCTGATCCGTGGTGCGATCGCGCATCTCCCGAACGTCGAGGTAGACACCTTCGATGGATTGATCGTGGACTATGCACGCAGAAAAAACGCGCATGCACTGGTCCGTGGTCTGCGTGCGGTTTCGGATTTTGAATACGAGTTCCAGATGGCACTGATGAACCGCAAACTGGCACAGGACATTGCGACGGTTTTCCTGATGCCGCACGAGCGTTTCACCTACCTGAACTCCTCGATCGTACGGGAACTCGCCCGGCACCGCACGGATGTTTCGGATTTCGTCCCCGACAATGTGCGCGCCGCACTGATCCGGCATTTCGGCGACACGAAACCGGGACAGCAGTAAACGCATCCAATAATTTTCGTGTTATACAGCTGACAGAAAATCGAAGTAAAAGAGGAATCCTCCATGCCCACGTATGATTATGCCTGCAAGAAATGCGGCCATCGTTTCGAGGTTTTTCAGTCCATGAAAGATCCCGTCCTGACTACCTGTCCCCGTTGCGAGCAGGAATCCCTCCAGCGTCTGATCGGTGCGGGAGCGGGACTGGTGTTCAAGGGATCAGGCTTCTACCTGACGGATTACAAGAAATCCGCCGTCACGCCTCCGTCGAACGGTGGTGGAGATTCTTCACGAACATCCGCCGCCAATGGAGAGAAGGCGGACAGATCCGGAACACAGGCACCGAAAGCCCCGGCAGCGGAAAAACCGGCGGTTCCGTAAATGTCGGAAACAGGTATCATGAGGCGGCGCTTGAGCCGCCTTTTTCATTGTAACAGTTCGTGTGCCGCAGCGAGAACATCAGATGCAGGGAGATCACGCATGCACGCGAAGGTCGCTATCGGACAGGTTTGTCCACCGTGGATGGTACAGGGCTTACAGGCCAATCCTTCCCGCTGAACGATGCGATGCTTCACACCATACGGAGTGAAGCCGAATTCCGGCACGGTCGCGCCGAATATCTCGACCACCGGTGTGCCCATCGCCGAAGCCATGTGCACCGGCGCGCTGTCGTTACTGACAAGCAGCGCCGCACCACCGATGCACGCCGCGGATGCGAGCAGCGACAACGTTCCCGCTGTGTTGATGGCTTCAATACCTGCTATTCCCTCTATCCGTGTACACAGATCGCGATCCCCCTGCCCACCGATGAATACCACAACATGGGTCGTGCTCAGTGCACGCGCGACGGCGGCGAATCCTTCCTCAATCCAACGTTTCGTCGCCCACACCGAACCGGGCGCAAGACACACATACGGCCGGCCCGCGGCAGCTGCGAGTATCGCATCCACAGCGCTGCAATCCTCCACATCGGGATGCAGTGACGGTGCGACGAATTCGCGGGGAGAACAACCCGCGGCAGCGAGCAGTTGCAGATTCCGTGTAACCTCGTGGACGTGGGGATCATACCGGATACGATGGGTATACAGTTCGGCCCCCGTGGAACGGTCAAAAGTCACGCGTCGTGGAGCGCGCGTGGACCAAGCCAGAAGCGCGCTCCGGAGCGAGCGGTGCGGGGAAATGCACAGATCGTAGGACGCCCGGTGTAAAAGCCGCATCAACGCCGTCAGGGAAGGTTTTCCCTCTCGCTTGTCGTAGATGATACAGTGGCTGACGGCGGGATGGTTCTCGAGCAACCCAACCGTGGCGGGGATACAGAGGACATCGATCTCCGCGCCCGGATGACAGCGGGCAGCCTCGGTCAGCAACGGCGTGGTGAGTATCATATCCCCTGCGAATGCAGTCTGGATGATGAGAATCTTACGCATCCTCTGGATCCTCGATGAGAACACTGTCCGCATGCGGGGCATGTTTCCAGCGCTTGTGCTGCCAGAGCCATTGCGCCGGATGCTCGGCAACCATGCGTTCGAGAGCACGGACATGACGGCGCGTCAACTCACGCAAACGCTGTTCCTCCGTCTCCCCCAGATTGCGCGAAGAAATCTCCTCGAAAACGACGTCATAGTTCCCGTCTGCCGCACGGATTGCGAAACCGATCACAATCGGCGCTCCGGTGCGCAGGGCAAAGGTCGCGGGCCCTTCATAGGTGGCTGCATGGCGTCCGAAGAAACGCACGTAATACGCGCCGCTGGGACCACTCTGGTCGGCGATCATCCCGACAATCCCTCGCGTCCTGAGGGTGCGGATGATGTCGCGAATGGAGATACCCAGTGGCACGACGCGATTGCCGAACATTGTCCGCCAGGACTCGACCAGGGCATCCACAGCGGGATTGTGCAGGGGATGCACGACAGTAACCACAGAAAGCCCCAGCAATCGAGGCACACCGATATTCAGCCACTCCCAGTTCCCGAAATGTCCCGACATCAACACCAGACCGAGACCACGTTTTCGGGCATCCTCGAGCACGTCCGGATTCTGCAGCCGCAGGATACGGGAGAGCATCACATCGTCGAGACGCGGGGTCCACATGAGTTCGAAAATGGTCGTCACGAGATTGACATAGCTTCCCCGAGCGAGCCGATTGATCTCCGCATCGGATCGATCGGGAAAGGCGCGCCGGAGTTGTGACAGCGTGAGCTTTTTCCGGATGGGGATGAGAAAGTACACCATGCCGGCAAAAGCCCGTGCGAGCATGCGCACCAAACCGAGCGGCAGAAACTGCAACACACGGGAGATGCCGAGAAAGAGCAGATATTCGAGAGTGGACTTCACACGCCGCCGCGACTAATATGTGCTTGCCGAACGCTCCCAGTCGGGATTGTAGACTTCGTTGCGTTTCGTGGAATGAACCAGTTCATAACTGTTGAATCCCCCGCGATCCACAAAGATGAACTCGACGCCACCTTCGATATAATCGTAGCGCCAGATCTCATGGGGTTTCATGTCACTCTCGCTCGTGCGCCGTTCGACGTAATCCGGTGGACCGTACAGCATGTAGACGCGCCCCCGATCAGATCGCCATCCTTCACGGAACGCGGTCCGGAACTGTTCATTGCAAACTGCGATGCGTTGATGGTATTCGTCATAGTATTCATTGACCGGTGTCTGCATATCCGGATCGCGATCGCGCCAGAACTTCGTCATAAATTTCCGTTTCGATTCCGAGCCATCCAGCGAATTCCAGATTTCCTGCTCGTTCCCGGTTGCGATGTACCGCGACATGGCAAATTGCACATCGAGTTCCGCCTCCCCCATGGCGGAGAATTCCGCGGCGATGAGATCCGCGATGGAGGTCGCCTCCAGCGTATCGAGCGGGATGTCGGGATTGTAGACGTAGAACGACTTGCTCTGCGACGCCGAAAACGCTCCCGTGGTATCACCATAGGCGAGGATCAGTGTATAGACTCCGGTCGGCAGAGGACCAAGATTCAGTGATCCGACTTCCACCCGGGAATCCATCTTCCCCTTCCGCTGATACCCATTGCTCACCATGGTTTTTCCATACGAGCTGACAATCTCGCTTTTCACGACGAAGTGCTCATGCTGGGCCGTGTACAATTCTGCGTAATAGAGAAGATTCGGCAACTGTTTACCGTAGAGCAGCGTGGGATTCGGGACGACTTCCAGCGTATTCTTGTAGAAGATATTCTCTTCGTCCCCCTCCGCCTTCTTTATCGACGAGGCCAGCTCGATATCACTGAAGTTCGTCGTGCGTCCGGAGAAGTCACGAACCTGATAGAGGATTTCCAGACTGTCACGAACTGTCGGCCGCGCCTCATCGCGTGTAATCACCGCGAATTTGTAGCGGCCGGGTTCAAGGAGAAAGTGGACACGCCCGATCAGTGTTCGATCGGTCATTCCCGTGGTGTCGTCCACGACGACCGGCACACGCCAATTTTTGAGAACGGGATCCTGCTCTTCATCCTCACTCCGGATGATCGTATGGATGACGGCGGCGCCGCTGAACATTCCGTCCTGCGATTGGTACGCCAAAGCGGTGCGGGGGAAGGAATAATAGAGCTCGACGTAACTGCTGCTCTTGTCGTAGCGAAACGATGCGATGTCCACGTTCATGCGCAGATCAATTTCCTGCGCAATCCCGCAGACGGGAAGAACGATGCTGAAGATGAAGATGATCGGGAAACGATGGATCATGGACGATTCCTCATTGTCTGGACACGGAGAATGCAGAAGACATCATCACCTAAAGTAGCAAACAGAGAAAAGAAAGCAATGGGAATCGACAGAACCGGGAGGCCATGGCAGCGGTTCGCATACCCACCCCTTTGGGCAGAATCGCCGCTCAATCGACAGCACACGAGGACAGGAATGGTCGATCGTGCCCAAAAACGTGAAGGGCCCCACATGACGGGGGCCCTTCGTACCAATGCCGTTTCCGGATACTAGAAGCCCAGCTTGATGGTGATCACATGATTTCCGTCAAAAGTCTTCATGTTCCGGTACGCGTAATCAACACCGATCATGAGATCACCGGCGTCAAATTTGACACCAGCGCCGAATGCAGCGTCATATTCATACGCTTTTTCGCCGAAGGCGTCGTCGGGATCATCTCCCGCAAGGTTGTAGGAGCCCCGCAGGAAGAAGAAATCGCGGAAACCGTATTCCAGCCCGAGACGATATTGATCGGACAGGAAATTATTGTTCTCGAACGCGCCCGCCACCGTAATGTTGTGCAGTTCCTGGAAGGCCTGCGTATATGCGATGCCGAGTTCCAGTGATGTCGGCAGGCTGAATCCTGCTGCCTCGACGCGCAGCAGCTGCGGATCACGCTTGCTGTCGATTTCGTCGACCCGGCGTGTGAGGCCTGCGCCCTCGTATTGCATGTTGCCTCCGAGATGGCGGAGGGTGACACCGATGGCGAGCCCGCGCAGACCCGCGAGCCCCTGATACTGCACACCCACGTCGAAGGCCGTGTTGGAGGCGTTCACCCGGTACAAATCCTCGCTCACCAGGTACGCCGACACTCCCGCACGAATGCGGTCAGTGAGGGCACGGGAGTAAGTCAGGCCAAGAGCCACGAAGGTCGGGGACCAGGTGGCCCCCGTCCCGTCGGGACTGCGTTCGGTTGTCAGATCGATATCGCCGAACGACATCGACTTGACGGTAAAAGCGAGGTATCCGAATCCGGAAAACTGCGCGCCGACAGCGGCGTAATCCACACCGATGTCACCAAAGGATTCGGAATGCGAGAACATCGCCTCCGCTGCATTCTTGCTCGCGGCGAGTCCTGCGGGATTGTAGTAGATGGCGTCCAACCCGGTGATGCCTGCGCTGTAGGCACTGCCCAGTGCGATACCCCGGGCACCGACAGGAACCAGCAACTGATCAGCGCCGGCCGTACCGGAACGGTCACCACCCTGGGCCATCGCCGTGGTGCTCAGCAGTGCCAGCGCCATCACGAGTGCCAGGAAAGATGAAAGCGTCGTACGCATGATGTATCTCCTTAATGATGTACCTGATTCTCAACGATTATTCATATCCATCGGTCAGCCGCAGTATCGCGATCAGATCCGGTCGAGATACTGGGCTTCGCTGACCACACCGAGCTTGAGCACCTTCTCGGCACCGAGATCGGGCATGTCGATGTGGATGATGTACATGCCGCTGGCCACAGGGAGTCCGTTATCGTTCTGGAGATCCCAGGTCGCGAGCTGCGTTCCGTCATCCTCCTTGCTGAATGAGCGCACCAGCGTGCCCGACACCGTGTAGATACGGAAATTGGCCCGCGGCGGAAGATGATTGAACGTTACAAAGCGCTGATACTTGTTCAGCTCCTGCTCGTTGGAACCGAGATACGGATTCGGAAATACCTGGATATCGTTGATATCCTCCCGTGCCGCATCTGCGGTATAGGTCACAGCGGTTGTTGAGAATGTGAATACATCGTCACTGGAGAAGGGGAAACTGGGCGTCCAGCGCCAGATATCTCCGTTCTGCCAGGGCGTTGATGAACCGTCACCGTTGTCGTTCTGAATACACCACATCGCGTACACGATGGGGATATCGAAGGTGTTGGGTGCGGTAAAGCGGAAATCCGGGGCAACCCACTCCGGTTTCGGCGTATCACTGTACGGTACGTCGATCAGGAAAAGATATTCGCGGTCACCCGGGTTGAACGTCGGGTCGAACATGAAATTGTTCGACGGTGCGCCTTCCCATTCAACGAGGGCAAAAGAAATCTGGCGGTGATTGTCCTTGTCGGTCACGTCCCACACCGTCATCGGCGACTCGTAATACCCGTCACCTGCAGTCAGATATGTAGGACTGCCGCTCCGGTAGTAAACATAACCTTTCTGGCGGACATTCTCGTCGAAACGGATCTCGATGATCTTGTTGACTTCCCAAGGCATGATACTGCTGCCGAGGAAATCGTCTCCGATGAGCGCATACCCCGCGTAGAAATCATATGGATTCGGACCGCCGATCCATTCGATCGAGTGGATCTCCTCATGCTGGATCCAGTGCCCGGAACCGGCCAGGCCGATCTGGAAACCATCGACGACGTACTGCTGCAACTCCGTACCTCCATAATCAGAGGCTCTTGTGATCAACCGCTGGTTCTTCGTCGAGTTGGTAAGATTCCAGCCGTAGTTGTCCAGTTCCACTGGTTCGCCGTAGTAATCGAGGGTGATCTTTCCGATGTTTTCGAAAGTGACGGCATAGCTGTCACCAGTCAGTTCCATCGGATCGACGACACTGACATGAACGGATCCCGTAGCGAGGCCCTCGGTGTGCATGACCTGCAGTTCCTCCGTGTACTCCGCGCCGACACGATACCCGGGGTCCAGTGTCTGCGGACGGACCTCGATGATCTGTGGTGTGGATTCCAGCTGCCGTGGAGTGGCCTCCGGATCGGGATTGTACGAATAGGCTGTCACTGCGAAATAATACGGCTGGTTATTCACCAGCGGGCGATCGGTAATCGCATCATCTGTAAGCTCGATCAGCCGTTCGATACCGGAGTCTGTCCCGAGCTGTACCGGAAGAGTTACGACGGCACCGGTCTTCTGGTCAACCACTTCGTCGAAAATCGTCGCGACATTGTCGACAAGATCGAAGGTACCAAGTCGAATGGCGTCGTCGATGGTCGCACTTTGTGATTCGAACTGGTAGACATTGTAGCCCTGGAAGGCGTAGCCGTTATCTTCGAAATTCTCCGTCTGCTGCACCGCGTTGAAGTCCGCCCATGAGAGGAGAATCGTGTTGTCCTGCAGGGAGACACTCACCTTGGGTTGCGGTGGCGGCTGGGGAAGGTCGAAATTGTTGTCAAAGGCCAGCTGCGCGAAGCGGTCAAAATAGCGCAGCACCTGCAGGCTGGAGATACGATCGGAGCCGCGTCCCACGATACGCGAAACGACGACTTCCTGCGTGTTGATCTTTCCGTTTGCCAGGTCCGTGCTGCTGTTGAGCGTGAACGGACCGGTGGTCATCAGAAATCGGCGGTCGTCGGGAGCGTTGACAAGACCGTCGATCCACCCCGTCTTGGTCACGGGATCTCCGGCCAGCGTGACCTGCACTTCAAGGCCGGTGGTCGGATCCACAAACGGCCGGCCGTCATAGAGCTTGGATTGCAGGTAGTTGTACATCTGAATGGCGCCCTCGGGAAGACCGAGATCGGGATCCGCATAGACCGGATCGGAATTGATGTAGAATGCGAAGGATGAAACTTCGAGATTCTTCCACCCCGGGAGTGTGCCGAAATTGTAAATGGCTTCGTCCTCCGCTTCTCCTGGAACAACCGGTCCCTGGAAGAAATCATACCCGATCGCAGGGGGAATCCCATACACGCCGTCCACCGCAAGGCCGTTGTAGCAGTATCCGAGTGAAAGGGTCGTATCGATACCGACGAGGTCGTCGCCGGCATCACCGAGATCGGGGTCCGACCATTGCGCAAAATAGGCCTCTTCAAGATCCTGGCTGCCCTTGTTGATCACGGTGTATTTGGTAAACACCATGTTTCCGAGCGGGCCGGTCTGATTGTACCCCCAAACCAGTGTCTGGACTTCGACACCGATCGGGGGGGTCCCGTAGAGATTTGTCGTACGCTGGGAACTCAGGTCGTTGGAGACAAACCAGAGTACTTCGTCACCGATGAGAAACGGCGTGTCGACATCCGGATCACCGTCGAGCCAGGCCTCGAAATTCGGATTGTAGGTTCCCGAATTGTCCTTGTCGTAATACGGGGCGCCGAATTCGTCTGGCCAGTTCTCGAAATCATTGCGCAGCCGGTCCTGTTCTTCCGTCGTCAGACGGTCGAACGAAGCACGGTTGACCTTGCGTACTTTGTAGATGGTGTGTCGCGGATCCGCGGGCTCCGCTGTACCGTCGGCCTTGATATTGCCTGCTTGCAGTCCCTGACGGTAGGTGGAGCCACCGATGCGGATTTCGCCCTGCACCTTACCGCCCCAGACGAGTCCATCCTGGAATATGGCATACTGGGCGCTGCCGTTGGGCCATTCCAGACCTGAGCCGTCTGTCTGGGGATTGTGCGATGTGGATCCATTGTTGGAAATCCACATCAGGATATTGTTGATGGAAATGAAATCATAGACATCGTCTTTCGACGTCTTTTGAAGCGTGCGTTTGTCCTTGCCGCCCTCATGCTCTCCGGCCTGTACCTGACCGGCGAAACACAGCAATGCGAACAGCAGGAACAGCCTTCCTGATAGCTTCATGCTCGGTCTCCTTGTATTACTTCTACGAATGTTCATGGGAATCATACCTGCCGCGATGATCAGAAATTCAGTCGCAGACCCAGCCGCACTTGCCGCGGCGGTCCGAACAGGTTGGCATTCATCAGAGCCGTCTGATAGTAGTAGTCCTTGTACAGATCGGCAAAGACCTTGCCGTAATCCTGATAGGTCTGCACCTGCTGTCTTCCGGCGACCGTCGAGAGATACCCGTCATCGCTTGCGCTGCCGGACTGAATGAAGACATCCTCGACATTCTTCGTGTCAAGGACATTGATTACCCAGATGTAGAAGTTCACGTCGAGACCGGCTATGGTGACGGTCTTGTCGAGACGAGCGTCAAGCTGGAACATCCACGGTGTATGTGACTCATTGAGCACTTCCACCGGCTGACGACGGTTGTCATAGCTGAGTTCATCGACGCGCGTGTACGGGTGACCGCTGTTGAACGTGAACAGGAGATTGAGGCCGAGTCGCTCGAGGGGATGCACGCTTCCGACTGCCGGACCGTCGTCGCGGCCGAAACGGTAGTCGATGTTCAGTGAACCGCGGTGGGTCTGATCGAAATCGAGCGCCGTCGTGTACTTGGGCAGATACGGTGTCTCCGTCGGCGCGAGCCATATCGCGCGGAATGCGGTCGACGGTGCGGAACCGGTCCCGCGTGCATCGGAATAGGTGTAGTCCAGAGATGCCTGAACGCGCTCGGTGCGGCGGAGATCGATCTTCAGGGACACACCGGAAGTGGTGGCAAAGTCGCCGTTCACCCACGCGTAATACGCGAGATGCTGGGCGCCCGACGCAGCCGGAATCTGCTGCTGCTGAATCTGGTCACGGATGTCCTTGTAGAACGCACCGATGTCAAAGGCCAGATTCTCCCCGATCTGCTGACGGAAGCCAAAGTCGTACTGCGTCGTCTGCTCCGGCTTCAGGCCGAAACCGACGGGAGATGTGATGGCATACCCACCACGAATGTTGCTCGCGGTGGTCGCAAAACCGAGGTACACATCACGCAGGCGTGACTGCTGCACGAATTTTCCGTACTGCGCGTAAAACACCGTCTGATCAGTTACAGGGAAGGAGAATCCGATGCGGGGGCTGAACGTCGACGAAGGATCGACATCCCGCAGATTCTCCGGAGAATCGAGAATCATTCCGTTCTCGTCAAATAGCACATAATTCTCGTCGACAAATTCCTTGCTGTCGGTGTTGATATAGTCCCAGCGGAGACCAAGGTTGATGACCAGATCCTCCAGCTCGATCTTGTCCAAAGCGTATACCGCAGCAAAGATGGGACTTTTCGGTGCATACAGACCGTCGTCGACAGGCACACCCCACTGGTCGTAGCCGATGTTGTTCGTCCGGGAACTGATGGCCACCTCGTCCGGAGTCGCATCGGGACTACTGCGAAGGAAACTCTTCAGCGTGAACGCGGTAATATCGAACTGACGAACCTCGTATTGTGTGGCCTCACCACCGAGTTTGATCTCATGCGTACGGCCGATCTGATGCACCAGATTCAGTTTGGCGCCGATCGAGGAATAGCTGTCCTTCTGATATGCATACCCGCGGGCAGGCGCCCCCGGAGCCTCGTACTGATCACCGAAGAGCTGGATCGGAAGTGGCCCCACACCGTCTCCACGGAATTCATAGCCGAGTGCCGCGTTTGCAATGGAGTCCCCGTAGGCGAAGATGTCGTGCTGGTGTTCAGCGTCCATTGCAAGATTGAAATTCCCGAAGTAACTGACGAACAGCTCATAGAATGTATTCTGACTGAGCAGATGCGTCAGCTTGAGGTTGGCGCTGTAATCCTCCGACTCGATGGAGAGGGATCGATGCTGATTGCCATAGGTGATCGCTCCGGGCGTGTCGTACACCCATTCACCGGTTGTCTCGTTCAATGAAGCCGTACGACCCACCTGGTATCCGCGCTGAATGGGACCATCCACTGGAGCCGGATTCACCGTCCCGACAGTATAGTCCCCATCGCGGCTGCTGCTGTATCCGTATGTTCCACCGACGCGAATGTTGACCGGATTGAGATCGATGGTCAGATTTCCGTTGATCGCGTACGCTTCCTGAGCGTTGTTGTAGATCAATCCGCCTGGATAGACGTAATCGATCTTCTGGGCGGTGGATCCGAGTCGCGGATCAAAAATCCCGACCTTCGCCTGCTCTTCCGGCGAGAGAAGTGCATGGGCTGCGGTCTCACGCAGTGCCATGTCGTACGCATCGGAGAGATTCATGGGCTCGCGGTACACTGCCGGTGTGCGGGAGAAAGTGTTCTGACCGGCGATGAAAAAACGGACCGGTCCGTAGATCGGACCGCCAGCGGTAAGAACGTACTGGCTGTATCCGTAGTTGTAGGAACCAAGGAAATTCTCCTCGCCCGGATCGTTCCAGCTGTCGGTAATCGCCTCGAGGCCGAACTGCAGCTGCCGACTGCCACTGCGCGTCGTGGTCGTGATCAGACCACCGTTGGCGCCTCCGAACTCGGCGGAATAGCCTCCTGCCTGGAAATTGATCTCCGCGATGGCATTGTTGATCACCGTCAGCGAGCGTCCTCCATATACGGGGTCATTGGCGTTGACACCGTCGACCACATAGCCGGTGGCGTCGCCGCGGCTGCCGCGCACATGGATTTCTCCACCCTGGCTGACAATACCGGCCTGAAGTGCCACGATGCCGTCAACGCCACGGACGGGAAGGTTTTCGATCTCTTCCTGCGTGACGATCGCCTTGCTGTTGGTGACGTTTTTGTCCACCATCGGTTTCTCCGCGATGATTTCCACTTCGCCGACCTTGAAGGCTTCGCTGGGAAGCTGGAAATCGACGGACGATGTTTCATTTGACCGCATAAGTACGTCGCGGATGGTGATCTGCTGATAGCCGATGTAGCTGGCCACCAGACTCACCTTGCCGATCGGGACGTTTAGAATAACGTATTCCCCGTTGATGTTGGTGGCCGAGCCGCGGTCCGTTCCTTCGATGACCACGTTCGCACCAATCAGGGGTTCGCCTGTCTCGCGATCCGTCACTTTTCCGGCAATCTTTCCCGTTTGTGCCATAACGGCCGCCGGAATAAGCATGAAGAGGATCGCAATCAGAATCCGTTTGTGCATAATATCCTCCTTCAGAACTTGAGAAATCGTTGTTTACTCTTACTTCCTCCAGGATGATCGGTCGTTGCCGGGACAGGTCCTTCCATTGTTCCACCAATACCTGTCACGACCGGGGACACGACGAACGGATCAGGGACGGTCATCCTCGAGGGGCAGTACCTCAAGCTCTTCCGCCTCACCTGTACCGACGATGACAAAGGAATAGCGATGTCCCGCCTTGAATTCATGGGTGAATTCCGAGGGGAGGATCACCGTTCCGCCTGCTCGGCTGATGAAACAGGAAGCAGACTGCGCCGGGATACGAGTGTAGGCAGACAGCCACGGGGCCGGCACCGGAGAGACGAGCGACTGGTAATTCCCGCCTTCGATGCTCTTGGCGATGCCGTATGCCACACCGTCGAAGTTGACGTTGATCACCTTGAGATCCGCTTCGGAGCTGTCGAGCAGCGCGCTGGTCTCATCGGCGTAGGTAAAGCGCTCCTGCGTAGTCAGCAACTGGACGTCATTCCAGTTCTGATGGAAGACCATCGTGATCTTCATCAGGGAGCGGACCGTCACCAGCTGTCGGAAGTGGTTTGCCGATACCGACGTGTCCGCACCGGCAGGCACCACACGCAGCATCCTGTTCCCCGAATTGATCGTGAGGTACTCCGAAGCCTGTTTGTAGCTTGCACCACTTACGACCTTGTCATTGTCCACCCAGATGTCAACGGCGGGGGCGTTGGAGACGGCGTGGACGAAGCGCACCTCTGAGACGATGCGATCCAGAACAGGCGGGTTGGGCTCATCGATGCATCCGTTGAAGACGACTCCTGAGGTCAGAAGCACGATGACCAGCAACCCGGCTTTACGTAGCAGCTTTTGTTGCATAGTTCCTCCTGAAAAGGTTGGGTAGAACATGAAGAACACAGACTATGTTGAAATTGATGAACACGCTGATCGATAGAAAGCGGAAGGAATGAAGAATGCCGCGGCGGCACACGCCGGAAGAACGTCGGGGTGGAGTCCAATCATGAGAAAGCTCGGGCAATACACACCACGGTGATGAATCAGGGTGGATCGCATGTGTCAATCAGTACCGGAGAACATACGATCGATGCCGAAAAAAAGCAACCATGAGCTTCGATGCACGCACTTGCAGGAGCGCAGGCGGTATGCCCTGGTCACAACTCGGCGTTCATGCGCTCGTCCCGGCAGCGCATCACCAATATATGACTATTTTCTCTCGAATTCAGCCACCCGCTCCTCCTGCACGGAAAAAAATCACAAAAATATCGTTCGAGTTCGGATCGGCAGAACTTGACATTCCATTCCAGGAGCACTATTTTTGTTATCTACATATTCCTCGGTAGCTCAATGGTAGAGCATGCGGCTGTTAACCGCAGGGTTGCAAGTTCGAGTCTTGCCCGGGGAGCATACAACACCTGGGCATACCGGTGCCCGGTGTGAAGGTCCCAGAGCCCCGTCGGTTTCACCGGTGGGGCTTTCCCGTTGCAGAAAGCAATGTGACGTGTTTCACAACAGTTCGCTATCCCCGAAGGACAGACAAACCATGATCCTGCAGTCCATCGAAGCCGGTCCCGTCGACACCATGGGGTATCTCCTCGCCGATGAACACAGTCGAGAGGCAGTAATCATCGACGTCCCTCCCGATTCGCGTGAGGCTCTGCTGGCGCACGTGCGTGATCACGATCTGCGCGTCCTGAGCATCATTCTCACCCATGGCCACTTCGACCATGTCGGAGACGTACGGGCACTGTCCGAAACACTGGCGGTTCCAGTCGCTGTCGGGAAAGAAGATATCCCCATGGTGGAAAATCCCGGCAGTATCTTGCCGGGATTGTCGGTTCCCGTGGAGGGAATGACACCGCAGCAATCACTGCAGGAGGGAGATGTGGTCCACTGTGGCCGCCTGCAACTGCGCGTCATCCACGCCCCCGGGCATTCCCCGGGACATATCGCACTCTACGAAATGCGGGAGGCGTGTCTGTTCGCGGGAGACGTGCTCTTCCACAGCAGTATCGGTCGGTCGGACCTGCCGGGGGGCGACTACGAGACACTCATGAAAAGCATCGTCGGAAAGCTGCTCGTCCTGCCCGATGAAACCGTCGTCTACCCGGGCCATGGACCATCCACGACGATCGGCTTCGAGCGCAGACATAATCCGTTCATCCTGGAGTATCTGGAGCATTTTTAAGGATACCCGACTCCCGGGTGCCCGTCCGGCGACCAATCAGATCGCAATCCCTTTGCCTCGGTCGGAAACTTTCGTATATTTGAACTTGCATCTTTTGCGAACGATTCTTCGTTTTCCGCAAAAGCAATCTGCGCCTGTAGCTCAATCGGATAGAGCGTTGGCCTCCGGAGCCAAAGGTTGAGGGTTCGACTCCCCCCAGGCGTACCAGACGATCTTATTACGACATCGTGCAACCCGGAGATCACCTGTGTTAACCGCCAAGAAAAAAATTTCCGCCCGTGAGGCCGTTCCGACCTCCTCCACCGCCGATTTCTTTTATCGGGCCCAGGAGTGGTTTTCCTCAAACACGAAGCTGGTTGGTGGCGTGGCCCTCGGTGTCGCGGCCGTGATCATCATCGGATATCTGTACGTATCCGGTAAGGCCGCCGACGACATCGCAGCCAATCGCGAACTGCGCAAGGTGCAGGAATACTATCAGCAACAGCAGTACAAAATCGCCATCGCCGGTGATCCCGCGCAGGGAGTGATGGGACTCGAAGAAATCACCGACAAGTACAGCGGCACACCTACTGCGGAAGTCGCCGGTATTTATCTGGGCAACGCCTACCTGTATTCCGGTGATCATGACAAGGCCCTGGCAGTGTTCGAGGACGCCTCCCCCGATACGGATATGCTGAAGGCCGCAGTGCTTGCCGGACGTGCCGCCGTCCATGAAGCCCGGCAGGAATATGGTGAAGCAGCTGATTTGTTCGAACGTGCGGCACGTCTGTTCAAGAACGATGTGCTCTCCAACGAACGGCTTCTTTCCGCCGGACGCGCCTACGCACTCGCCGGAAACATGGAAAATGCAAAGGAAGTGCTGGACGAAGTGGCACTGAGCGATAACCAGCAGTACAAGCAGGAAGCACAAAAGCTGCTCGCCCAATACGGCCTCGAGTGATTTCCCACGTCTACGGGACGCAGGAATGAAACCCCGCCACGGCGGGGTTTTTTTTTGCCCGTACTGTCTACTATTTGACACAGTCCTGCCCTCTACGAACCACGTTGCTCCCGCCGTCTGATGGGAAACATGCGGATTCGAGCTCTCGATCGAGGGTGTTTCCGTTTGGCACCGGATTTGCACTGTTCATCGCAGCACACAGTCATGGAGTTGAGAAAATGAAACTGCGATCCTTTTTCCTCCTTCTTCTTCCCCTGATCTTCCTCACCGGCTGCCACGATGACTGCGAAAACGTCGTATACATCGACGATTACCCGCCATTGCCACCCGTCGGCATCGTATCGGTTTCGCTCGATAACGCGGTCGAAATCCAGTGGATCGAAAATCAGGAACCCGATCTTGCAGGGTATAATGTCTACGTCAGTGACCGGTACAACGGCACCTACGACTTCATCGGCACCACCCGTACTGCGACCTTCCTCGATCGCGGCGCCGTCAACGGGATGACCAATTACTATGCCGTTACTGCATTCGACGTCCACGGAAATGAAAGCGATTTGAGTCGCGACGTCGCCTATGACACGCCGCGGCCGGAAGGACGGGGTGTCGTCCTCATCGATCGCTTCCTCAACGCAGGCCGCTCCGGATACGACTTCTCCGAGTACGCCATCGTGCATTTCGATACGGACTTCACGGACGTGTTCTTCGAGACCACGGAAACCGGCATTCCCTTTCTGGTCGTATGGGACGATTCCGAGATCCAGGACATGGGGTATACCGCCGGGATCGATGACATTTCCAGCGCGCCGGCCGATGGATGGAATCCGACGGGTGATGCACTGGCCGTCCGTGGGCATACGTATGTCATCAGAACTTTCGACAACCACTATGCGAAAATCCGCATCGTGGACGTGACCGCTTCAAGTGTGGTTTTTGACTGGGCCTACCAGGTCGCCCAGGGAAATCCGGAACTCGTTGTCGGCCGCGGTGGCACACTCAGCAAGCGCAGCCGCACAGGCGCGCGTCGGCACTGATCCGCACGACACCGTAGACGATCCGTACTCTTTCATCATCCCGAAACGGAGGCAGATCATGAAACGCTTCATCCTTCTCATTGTTGTCAGCCTGGCACTGATGCCGCTGCTGAAATCCTCCGCGTTCGGCCGTCCGGTTTCCACGATCGGGCCTGTTGTCGGCCGAGATCACGGGCTGCATGTCGACTTGTGGACCAACCGCGCGCAGGATGAGATCTATGACATTGGTGATCATCTGGAAATCGCCTTTCGGGCGAACGATGACTGCTATGTCACCATTTACACAATCGATACCGACGGGAACGTTGATGTGCTCTTTCCTCAGTATCCGGATGACGGCTTCATATTCGGCGGCCTTACCTATCAGCTCCCGGACTACTACGATGCGATGGATCTTCGCCTGCGCGGGCCGCGTGGCGTGGGCTACCTGCACGCCGTTGCCTCCCGCCGTCCGGGCGCGTTCCGTCTGCCGGTGTACAGTGGACGATACCGCCTCATGGTGGATCCCGTCGCAGGCGACCCCTTCATCGCCATCAACCGGATCAACACGCGGCTGATCCCGCCCGGTCATATCCACGCTTCGGTCACCGTCTCCTTCTTCGTCGGAAGCAGGGTGTGGTATCCCCGCTACATGTGCTACGATTGCCACGGGCGAGCGATACGCTTTGATCCCTATCATGACGCCTGCGCGAGCTACAGCGTCCGCGTCGCCCGGGGGTATGATTACTGGTGGGGCTACGATTATCATCCCGGCATGGTACGGTATGCATTCACCGGTCCGTTCTGGCGTTTTGAACTCCGGACCCTCCCGGCCTATCGTCATCGCAGCATCCGCTACATCGACTGTGCCGTCGGCTCCGGGAACTACTACCCGATTCGTCCGATCACACGACCCGTCAGGCAGGTCGTCTATCGTCCCACTGCACGAAGGGCCATCCCCGCCTCCAGCGGCTCCCCGGTAAAATACAGGGATACGCGTCTGCGACGGAATGGCACTGCGCTTCCGGGAAGCACATCCACCGGGGGATCACGCAGCGACGTATCCGGTGGCAGCACGCGCTCGACGACGACGTCCCGCTCGCGCTCAACGGCGGTCACACCGACCACCGGAACTCCGACCACGACGTCCCG
>JAFGKR010000061.1 GCA_016928515.1 Bacteroidota bacterium
CGAACTATATCGTCAACAAAGGCATCCCCGACTCCGTCTTCGAAAAATCAGACCAACCCTGACACTTATCCAGCCATTACTCGACAAAAGCTCCCATAACTCCTTCACCCTTTCACCCTTTCACCTTTTCACCTTTTCACCTTTTCACCTTTTCACCATTTCACCTTTTCACCCTTTCACCCTTTCACCCTTTCACCCTTTAACGCTTCATACCATGCACCGCCTCATAACCATCGCCATCACGCTCCTCCTTCTCCCCGCGACCTGCGCGGCCGAATCTTCCCTGATCGATGTCACGCAGTACCGCGCAATGGTCCGTTTCCACATCGCACAGAAACAGCTCGAAGGCGACGCCTACGTGACATTGCGGAACGTGGCCCGCGGCGACCTGACCGAGATCGACCTCGACCTGACAGCGATGACGATCGCCGCTGTCGAGGTGGAGGGGGTGACGGCAGTGTACCGATACGACGACCGCCTGCTCACAGTCGAACTTCCCGCTCCTCTCACTCCGAATGATACTATCACGGTACGCATTCAGTACAACGGCTCCCCGGGCAACGAAGGCGGACTGCTTCCCTGGGGCGGATGTCACTGGGGTGATGTGACGTACTTCATGGGAGTGGGCTTCCTTGCCGAATCCGTGTCCCTCATGCGCAACTGGCTGCCGAGCAACGACATTCCCTCCGACAAGGCACGCTTCGATGTCACCTTCGAAGTGCCTGAGGGACTGGTGACGGCAGGCACGGGCGTGCTCGCGGAACGCTCCGCCACCGGTGACGGCTTCACGGCATTCCGGTGGGTGGAATCGCATCCGACCGCGACATATCTCTTCACCTACGCGATCAGCGACTACGCGATCGTGCAGGACGAATGGAACGGCATCCCCATGGTGTATTACGTGCCGCGCGCCGATTCCGCGCGCGCCGTCGGCTTCTTCTCCACGGTCCCGTCGATGATGGACGCCTTCACCTCCCGCTTCGGCGCCTATCCCTTCGACAAGGTCGGGTACTGCGTCACGCCCATCGGCTCGATGGAGCATCAGACGATGATCAGCTATGCGGCACAGCTGTTCAACGGACGCGAACATGCCGGTATCACCGCGGCGCACGAACTTGCGCACATGTGGTGGGGAGACATGGTCACCTGCAGGGATTTCCGTGACGCCTGGCTCAACGAGGGATTCGCCGTATTCAGCGAGATGTTGTATACCGAGCACCTTGACGGCGAGGAAGCGTACCTGGAGTACGTCCGGGAAACGGCCCAGCAGTACCGCGTCAACGATGCGCGGAACGAGGGTGTGTTCCCGCTCTTCGACTTCCCTCGCCGTCTCCCGTCTTCCAATTATCCCGGAACCATCTATCACAAGGGCGGCGTGGTCATGGCCATGCTGCGCGACGTGATGGGGGACGAGGCTTTCTTTGACGGGCTCCGCGCCTACGGACAGCGGCACGCGTACGACAACGCGACGTCGCAGGATCTGGAAGATGTCATGGAGGAATACCATGGAGCACAGCTGGACTGGTTTTTCGATCAATGGGTGTACGCACCGGGATGGCCCGAGTACGTGGTTGAACGGGTATACGACAACGACGCCAATCCGCTCCGTCTCATCCTCCGGCAGGAGCAGGATACAACGCAGTATCCGCTGTTCGCCATGCCGATGGACGTGATGATCGCAACGACATCGGGCGACACCGTGCGGCATCGCATCGAGACGGAGGCGCTGTCATCGCAGGAATTCCGTTTCAATGATGTCGCCGCGAACAGCATCCGGAATGTGGTGCTGGATCCTCGCGGCATCATCCTGAAGAAAATCAACCACCGCATCGTGGATGTCGAGGCGCTCGATCACGCGCTGCCGGGCACACCCCGGCTCGATGCCGCCTATCCCAATCCCTGGCAGCCTGCCACGGATGGTACACTGGTCGTGCCTGTCACGACGCCGGTCGCAGGACATCTCTCCGTGGCCGTCCACGACATGCTCGGACGACGCCTGCTCACACTCCATGACGGCGAACTCGGGATCGGCAGGCATGCTCTCCGCGTCAATCCCGGCCGGCTCACCGCGGGGATATACATGATCGTCCTCAGAACTTCAGGATCCTCGCAGTGGCAGCGTTTCATTGTGAATTAGCATCTCAGCCCCACTTGCAAAAAGCGCATATTCCGAACGTGGAATATGCGCTTTCTGCATATTTTACCCTGTTCCTGCATAGCCGGGATCGAAAAAAATGCAGTTTCTGCACGTCTTCCCTCCCTCGCCGAACGCGCCTGAGGCGCATCCGGTGTGTCGAAGGCGGGTGGCTCGTTTGTATTTACCGCACAAGCACCCGCTTCCGCAAGCGCGTTCCATCCTCCATCGCCGCCTCCAGGAAGAAAACCCCGCTCCGCAGCCCCGGCAGCGGCAACGTGATGACACTGCTTCCCGCCGGCAGGACGTGCCGCTGCGGAGATGAAATCCGGCGACCGAGGACGTCGTGGATACGCAGGATTACCGATTGCTCGATCGGGCTCACCCAGCGCAGCCGGCAGCTTCCGGCACTGGACTCGAGCGGCTGGGGAAACACCTCGAGCTTCTCCGCTCCGGGAGGCGCGTCCATCTCCACGGAGACGGCCGGGAAATCGGAGACGGAACCGTCCGTCGCAATTTCCTCGAGGCGATACCAGAGCGTTGGCGTTGACGGGGAAACGCCTTCAAGCGCATCGACGAATTCATACCAGGCGGGCTCATTCGTCGTCCCGCGCGCCGGCACCGTCCCAATGACGCGATAACCGGCACCCTGTCCGTCGGCGCGACTGATGCGGAAGTGCAGCGCC
>JAFGKR010000062.1 GCA_016928515.1 Bacteroidota bacterium
GCAGTGTAGTGGCCTGCGCGATGTTGGATGTCCCTGATTTCAGATCCCTGTACAGCGCACGCACCCTGAACTCGTAGGTGGTGGACGGTTGCAGTCCGCCAAGCAGGAACTTGGTCGTACTGGCACCAGCCGTATCGCCGATGCCCCAGCTGCCGCCCAGCTCCCGGAACTCGACGAGAAAACCCGTCTCGCCGTCAGTCTTGTCCTCCCATGTCAGGCGCACTTCAACTGCGGAATGGCTGACTGCCTGCAGGTTGGCCGGGGCTGCAAATTCCAGCGTGGATACGGCCAAGACGTTCGAATACGGAGAGGATAATGCTCCTTCCACTGCCCGGACACGGAATTGATATGCCGTCATGAAATCGAGTCCAGAAGCACGGACACTTGTGCTGTCCTTTGCAATCTCCATCATGTCTGCCCATGTGGTGGTTGTGGTCTTGTATTCGATGACGAATTTGTCCTCATACTGAGACTGGTCCTGCCAGCGCAGCAGCAAGGACGCAAAGGACACCGAGTCCGCCTGCAGGTCTGCCGGTGCCGGAAACACCGGCATGGTGAGCTGCAGGATGTTGGAATAGTCCGACTGGTACAGGGAGTTGACCGCTTTGACGCGGAAGTAATGCGTGTGATCCGCTTCCAGGTCGATCGCCGTTAGCGACATCGCGTCCACCCCCGCGGTGGCCACGACCTTCCAGTTCTGGTTTCCGTCATGGTGCTCGATAACGAAGGAGGTTTCGTTGCTGGAGTTGTCCATCCAGCTGAGCTGCGCTTTCGTGTGCGTGAACGGCGCGCCGGTGAGATTGCTTGGAGGATCGGGGGGAGTGAGCACGCCACCGGAACTGGAAATTGAAAGGATGAACAGATCCTGTTTCCCACCGGGTGCAGACTGGAGAGGGTTCTGGGTTGGGAAATCTGTACTCAACGTCGTACCACCGACATAGACCCCTCCAGAAGTCGCCGGGCATACTTGCCGGGCCGTTTCATTATCAGAACCACCATAATACGTCGACCAATCGACAGTACCGTTGAGATCCGTCCGGGTTATCCACGCATCCATGGGGCCTGTGAGGACAGCCTGCTGTGCGGCGACGGTTGGAAAGTCGCTGCTTTTTGTATCACCGACGACGACAAGTTTCCCTGCAGAATCGAAGCAAGTTCCAAATGCCTCGTCGTCGTCACTCCCGCCAAGGTAACCTCCCATGATGAAACTTCCGGTCGAATCATATGCTGCTACGAGAGCATCCATACCTCCTGGAGCTACTGACTGAATGGGATTGGCAAGCGGAAGATCCGTGCTGCGTGTGCGACCGGCAATCGCAATGATACCATCGGGACCGCAGGCAATTCCCAACGCTTTTTCTGCAGCATTCCCTCCATACCGTGTGGACCAAATCAAGCTCCCAGTCTTACTCATTTTGCCAATGATGACATCCGACGGCCCGGCCAATTGCGTTTGCGTTGGATTGACAAGCGGGATATTCGTGCTCGCACTGCCTCCGGCAAACACCGGATTTCCATCAGAATCCAATTCGAGAGAGCTCAGCTCATCCGATGCGGAGCCACCGTAGTATGTTGACCATTCGAGAGAATATGTACTCGAAAACTTGAATACAGCGATATCCTGCACTCCACCGGCATATGCACTCTGGAACGCGTTTTTTGTCGGAAAGTCCAGACTTTCTACTTCGGCTGCACAATAGATATTTCCGCTCTGGTCATACCCGACATATCCATATCCCTCAGAATCAGATCCACCAAAAAACGTTGCCCATTCAGCTGTTCCGGAAGCGGACAGCTTGATCAAGAAAATATCTGAATACCCTCGTAATGTACTTTGATAGGGATTGTGTGTAGGAAAGTCTGCACTGCCTGTCGCTCCAGACACGACGATTTCGCCTGAAGTTCCAGCCTCGATGTCAAAAGCCGTCTCTCCTCCGCTGCCTCCATAATACGTAGCCCAGGAAAGCTGCCCGACTGATGTCAGCTTGATGATTACAGCGTCGCCTACTCCGCCCTGAAATGACGAAAACAAAGCCTGTTTAACGGGAAAATCCGCACTTTCCGACCCACCGCATACGAATACATTCGCTGAAGCATCACTTGCGATGCCACGAATACCGTCATCTTGTGATCCTCCATAGTAGGTTGCCCACGGATCAATGATCAGGTCCCTGTTGCGATCATACTTCTCCACGGTAAAAGTGACGTCTCCATCCAGGAGCATGAATGATGATTGCAGCACCGTGCCCGGTTCCTGATACGTCAATGGTGCGGTATCCAGAGCATACCCTTCAGGAGATACAATCTTCATCCCCCCGTCGATTTGAGGGCGTATCCCTGTTGCTCCGTTGTACCGAATCCTGATATCGCTGACAGTGCCGCCGGGATGCACAATGAATTCATACTTCAACTTTCCATCGACAATCCTAAACCTGAGATCGATCTGTGGATAGAGATCTGTATATATGAGCTCCGCATACCCGGGTACGTGTGTGATTCCTTCCGGGTGATGTCCATAATAGTAATTCGTGTAGCCTTGAAGCAGGACGTGTGGTTGAGGTCCGGTTATGCTGCCACCACCAACAAATTCCATATCGATACGATGGTACGACACACGCTGTGGCCCCAAGGGGTGAGCTTCGGGCTCGACACCTGGTGTACCCGTGGCTTCGCTGATACCGCTCTCACCTGAGGCGACCTTTGAAAACACAATGCTTACGTGGTCCCGGTGGAAATACAGTTTTGCGCCGCCCGCATCGGTATAATAGAAAATCTCCGGAACCGGGTTGCCTTCCGTATCAACAAGCTGGCCACGGTTTTCCACGAACCGGAGAAGCTGAGGATGCACAACGTTCGTAATATTCTTGTCTGTGGCCACCAGTTCATTTCGCTGCAAGGATGATCTTGACAGCGAACAGTCGTCCAATCCTTTTGCCTGGATGTGTTCCAGAGGGCAAACATATACGGCGAAAAGGATGCAAGGAACTACGAGGCATCTGGGATCGAGCAATTGTGACATGCGTATCTCCTCCGGCTATTTGGAACTCCACGGACGTGCAGTGCCGTCGGCAACCCCGGCGGCGAGGGATGAATCGATGTATTCCAGTTCTGAGCCTGGTAAACTGCGGGACTTGGTCAGATATGTTCTTTGTGCTGCAGCGCGAACCGCTGCAGGGAATAGTGGCCGGAGAGGTGCAGCTTGCGGCTGATGTTTGTCCGGTGCTTCTCGACAGTCTTCATGGCAATGATGAGCTCATCCGCGATTTCGGCGGTGGTCAGGTCTTTTGCGACGAGTCTGAGAACCCTCCGCTCAGACGGTGTGAGTTTGAGAAGCCCGAGACGCTGCTGCATTTCATCGTTCAGGGAAGGATCCTTTCTCGTGACGCGTCTGCCCAGCCGTGGGCTCACAAAGGACTCCCCGTTCGCCACGCTCCGAATCCCTTCGGCGATGTCGTCAATGGCGGTCTCCTTGATGAGATAGCCCATCGCACCGAGATCCATCGCACGGAGGTACAGATGCTCGTCCTCATAGATCGTCAGGATCAGGACGGAAGTAGGCAGATCCTCCTCGCAGATCTGTTTTGTGACGTCGAGGCCGTTGATTTCAGGCATGTCGAGGTCCAGCACCGCGATCGTGGGCAGTTCCGTCCGGATGTGCTTCAGGGCAGTTTTGCCGTCACCTGCCTCCGCGATGACACGCATGGACGCGTCCGTCTCGATGATATCCCGGAGACCATGACGGAAAACGGGATGGTCGTCGGCGATCACGACAGTGATGAGATCAGACATCCGGCCTCCGGTCCAGGGCATCCTCATGTACAGGTCGTTCATTCTTTATATCGGGCGCAGAAATCGGAATGAAGATCTCAACGGTGGTTCCTTCCCCGCTGCCGGACCGGATGTTCAGGTTTCCTCCGAGAATGTCCACGCGTTCGTACATCCCCTGCAGGCCGAAGCCCGCGGGCTCCGAGCTTCCGTGTGCCTTCCTTTCGACATCGAATCCCCTGCCGTCGTCGCGGATTTCCACATGCAGATCGCCATTGCGCCTTTTCAAGGATACCCATGCGTGCTTCGCACCCGAATGCTTGATGATATTGTTCACCGCTTCCTGCACGATGCGATAGATGTTGATCTCCTGCCCCTTGGTGAACCACCCTGCCATTTGAATGATATCCCATTCGAAGGGTGTATCACTGGCTTCGTTCACGGTCTCCAGCATCGCCTCGATCGTCGTGGTAAGACCAATACGGTCGAGGTGAAACGGACGCAGCGCCCGGGAGATGTCCCTGAGTTCATGCATGGACCCTGTCACCACTTCGGAAATCCGGTTGAGTTCATCTGCTGTTTCCGTATCGACACCTGCCCGGCGGGCTGTCAGGCGTACCCGGTTGTTGATGATGAGCAGATCCTGTGCGATGCTGTCGTGCAGATCGGCGGCGATGCGTTTTCTTTCCTGTTCCTGCGAATCGATCAGCTTTCGCGTAAACCGCTTGCGTGCCTCATAATCCGCCTGTTTTCTCTCGATTTCCTGTCTTCTGTTCTTCTCTTCGGCGGCAGCTGCCCGTGCGTCGCTCGCGCGCCGACGGGCACGCAGCGCCATGATGGATATGACAGCGATCAGCAGGATCGCGATGGAACTTCCGAAGAGAATATTTCGCAGCATTGTCTCGCGTTGAAGAGCCTGCGTCTGCAGTTGGCGTTCCTTATCCGCAACGACCAGGCGCTGCTTCTGTTCTCGCCCAGCGACCTTCTGCTGCTGCAGCTGCGCCTGTGTGAGATGCAGTTCCAGGTCCTGGATTTCGTGTTCACGGGAAAGCAGCGTGTACGCCTGTGTTCTCTGATTCGCCTCGAGCTGCTGACGGAGCAGCACCTCCTGCTGGTGGCTGAGTTCCAGCGCACTCAGCCGGTTTTCCTTTTCGAGGAGTTCGATCTTCCTCTCGCGTTCATCGGCTTCGTACTTCGCGCGGAGCTCGTTGAACTGTTTCTGGACTTCTGCACCCCTGGTGCTGTCGAGCAGGGCAGTCAATCGTTTCGTACAGAAATATGCCCGTTCGAAATCACCCATCGCGGTGGCTGTTTTCTCGAGTTTCTGAAGGATACCGGCACTCGATAGACCGTGAAGACTGTCAGCGAGATGGAGTGCATGGGTAAGAACTTTCAGCGCACCGTTGTAATCACCCTGTACATACAGATTCTGTCCCAATAGCCCACCGATACTCGCCTGAAGACTGCGGTCATTGATCTGCTTCGCCTTCTCCAGCGCCTCACGCAGGTGCTGCGTGGACTCCACGTATCGTTTCATTTTACTGTAGACGCTCCCGAAAAGCTCTTCCGTCTCGACCAATTCACGGTTCATCTCCATTGTGAGACAGATCTCCCTAGCGGTTTCCAGGAGATGGAGTGCGTCATCATAGGACTGTGTATGCATAAGCGCATACACCATTCCGTGCAGGGAAAGCACGCGCTCTCTCTGGTACCCCCATTGCATGTACAGGTCGTGTGTATGCTGAAAATGTTCAAATGCTTCTTTATAGGATCCCATCTTCAGGTAAATCTGACCGATACTCGACTGCGCGTTGATGAGATGCTTCCTGCGACTTTTTTCCCGGCAGAACTCCACGCAGCGCATATACAGCTCGAGCGCTTTCGGATAATCACCCTTGAACTGGTAGCAGTGCCCCATGTTGCAGAGCGAGGACGAGATGAGGCTGGCGTGCTGCGCTTTCTCCCCGAGCTTGAGCGTCTGCTGAAAGATCGCAAGCGCAGAGTCGTAATGCTTCAGATTGAGATGGATGTTTCCCATCGCGAAAAGAATCGTGCGCTTCGCCTCATCCAGCGACATTTCCTGCGCGATGATCTGTCCTTCCCTGAAGCAGTGCAGAGCATCACCGTAGCGTCCCAATTCCTTATACACTCCTCCCAGATTCAGATAGGCCAACGGCATAAGTTGACGGCTCCCGAGTGAGTCATAGAGACGAATCGCTGAAGCCAGAAGCCGTTCCGCTTTTCCATACTCTCCCATCTGGCGAAACACCGCTCCCTGTACTTCCAGCGCGCCGGCGACTCCTTCATCGCGTTTCATTGACGCATACAGTTCCTGGCTTCTTGTCGCATGGTGTATCGCTTTTTCATTCCGGTGCTGATTATAATAGAGCGATGCGAGCTCATGCTCTATCGATGCCTGCCAGACTGCATCATGCGTTTGTTCTGCAACACGCAGCGCTTCTTTGAGCAGAATCAGTGCGGAATCAGGATTCCCCGTCGCTTCCAAGGCATGTGCAAGCAATGTCCCGGTCTTTGCAGCATGAATCCGATCTCCGAGGAAAGCGTACCTGTCACGTGCCGAAGCGAGATACTTCTTCGCGTCGCCGTATCGACCCTGCCTGCCGCAGATGTCTCCGAGTCTTTGCTCCACATCGGCGGTTCCGGCAGAATCATTCAAATCTGCGTACCACTTCAGACTTTGCAGGTAATGATTTTTTGCATTCTCGTATTCTCTTCGATCGTGATACACCGAACCGAGATAGCCATGAATAATAGCCAATCCGCCAGGGAAATGAATCGCACTGTATAATTCGAGACTGCTCCGGAAATACTCCAATGCGATTGTGTATTCTCGCATGGAAGCGTAAACCCTGCCCATGTTACCCAGTATGGCAGCAATGTTGCATTGATCCCCGCTCTTCCTGGCCTCTTGATGACGCCTCTTCAATGTGTCCAGCGTCTTCAGACAGGTCATTCTCGCGGTGTCATCTGTCGCGGTGGAGAGTCTCTGCTTCCTTTCGCCGATGCCTCCCTGCTGCGCCCTCGCCTCGGCAGGGATGAGCAAACCCAGCAGGATGATGCAGAACAACAGGATGCGGTTTCTGGAAAAGGGTGTCATCTTCGCGCCTCCTCGAAATCGGAACACCTCGCATGGCGATTTTCCGCGTACACAGGTCACCACCAAAAGACCGATGAAATGCTGACGATACGGACAAATAACGCCAATGTCCGCACAATGTCAAGCACGACCGCCCGGATACCGCCCTGCAATCGGCACACTTCATGACCTCATTGGATACATACACGCCTTCCTTCCAGCGATGCATCCGTCTTCAGCTGAAGCACATACATTCCTGCGGACAGGCCGCTTCTGTTGAACACGACCGTGTGACTCCCGGCGTCGAAGATGCCGTCCGACAGCGTCATGACGCAGCGTCCGAGGATGTCGTACAGCCGCAATGCGACATGCCGGCGCTCCGGCAGCAAAAAACGAACCTGCGTCGAAACAGAAAAAGGATTCGGCGCCACCGGATGAAGGGTGCAGTTCGCCGGCAGCGCAGCGCACCGCTTCTGCATGTCCTCACATGCATACGGCTCACCCGTGCTGCCTGTGAACGTATATCCGGTTTTCAGAATATCGTCGACGGTGAAACACCATGATTCGTTCAGGTTTTTCTTTGTCGATGCAGTCTCGAGCGTCACCGCCCCGGACGCGTCAGTTGTGCCGGAGACCGTGCCGCTGGTGGGACCGGTATACGAGGCAAGGACCGTCGCTCCTTCGATGATGCCGGTGTTGTCCTTGACAAGGATCACGGACTGTCCGGCGCTTCGGCCACCGGGAAGCGCAATCCGGCCCACCGTCTGCTGATCGACAAAGAGGGAGGAGGTCGATCCCGCACTCACGGTGATCGTCACATTGTCTGTCGCCGTGGCGGAGCAGTTGTCCGTCACCGTGAGCTGCGCGGTGTACGTGCCGGGGGCCAGGTAGACATGCGTCGGCTGCTCTTCGGTCGAGTTGCCATTATCTCCAAAGTCCCAGTACCAGCTGACAATACTCCCGTCCGGATCAGAAGAGCCCGTAGACGCGAAGGCTACCGTCAGCGGCGCAGTACCGGATACAGGATTCGCACTGGCGATCGCAGTGGGAGCCTGGTTCCCCCCAACGGGGAGACACCACCACTCCCTGCCGTAATTCGGGTGATACGCGATGAAGAGCAAACGATCGCACAGCGCGGTGATATAATGCGGAGAAGAACCTTCCCCGGTGTTGGGATTGATGTCGGCGATCTTCGCGGTTCCCGCGGCCGTACCGTCGCTCTCGTACAGTTCGTATCCGTTCCCGTCATCCGCGGCGAAGTAAATCTTCTCCCCCATCGCCGTGAACATCCTCCAGTCTGTCCTGTACGCAAAGGCAGGTTCCTTGAGCCTGTCATAATCGGGATTCGAGCTTGCATTCCCGGAGGCGATATCCGCAACCTGCACCGTGCCGGCTGTCGTCCCGTCCGATTTCCACAGCTCCCGGCCGCCACCGCTCGTCCAGGCGCTGAAGTACAGCGTCCCGTCGACCGGCGTCAGCCAAAGTGGTTCTGAACCGGCCGAACCATCCGCGATATCTTTCACCAGCGCGGCAGGACCGTTCGGCAGGGGGTATTTCCATAGTTCCATGCCATGAGAACCGTCGTCGGCCGTGAAGTAGAGTACGTTTCCCATTTCCACGAGGAAGGTCGGATGGGAGGACGCACTGCCGGTGTTGATATCCGTCAGCCGCTGCGTTCCGGCCGCGCTGCCGTCACTCCGCCAGAGTTCCATGCCGGAGATACCGTCAGATTTGTTGAAATACCAGGTATTGTTTACGACGACTGGGGATTTTTCGTACTCATAATAGATCTCGGAATTCACGGAAATCGGCGTGTACTTCTCGTCGCAGTTGTCGTTCGAGCCGCCGTCGATGGGACAGATATCCAGCACGAGCTGCGTCCCCGCCGCCGTTCCGTCGCTCACCCAGGGTTCCTCCGCCGATCCCTGGTTGTACCATCCGCCCGCGGCGATCATATACAGCGCGTTCCCTCCGTCGAGCATGTAGTCGATCCATGCGACGGTGGAGACATGTGATGTCCCATTCACCGTACCGTCTGTTTTCCAGAGCTGGTATTCCTCCAGCTGGTATTTCCGTATATCCACGATTTCATAATTGAAGAACACGCCGGCAGCGGTGGACATGATATTCCTCACTCCTTTCCCCAGGCCGCTCCGCAGGCTGAGATTGTTCAACCGGTACGTCCCGTTTGTCGTCCCGTCGCTCACCCATGGATCCTGTCCGTCCACCGGATCCGTGCCGGCGAAGTAGATCTTTCCGTCGTGTACGTGAATCAAGATGGTGGGGATATCCTTTACCTCATACGTACCGGAGGTCGTACCATCAGTTCTCCACAGTGTTCGCTCCGTACCGTCACTCCCGTCGAAGTAGACTACCCCGTTCAGGAGATCGCATCCGAGCATCATCCTGACGTTTTCGGCACTGCTGGGATTGATATCCTTTACCAGAAATGGTGTCTGTGCGTGCAGTGTCGCGGTTGCGAGCATTGCAAAAAGGATCGCGATACAGATGTGTGTCGATTTCATAACATTGTCTCCTCAGAGGTAGTCGAATCATATAGACAGTGGTTACAGCTCGTTCGGTTCGATACGGAAATGCACATCTCCGCGCGCGAGACGCACGTCAAAATTGAAGCGGGGAAGGCATCCGCATGAGATAATCCTGTAGTGCGATCATATCCTCTTTCAGGAAGTACGCCTCCGCGCCGGCGGCTAATGCATCGGTCCGGCAGGACGGATCATCTTCCTCCGTCACGAAGATCCAACGGACGCCACGATCGGAACGCAGAACGGATTTCAGCGCTTCGATGCCGTCCACTCCGGGGAGGCTGATCTCGCAAAGGACCAGGTCCGGCTGCCGGTGGACGTAGAGCGCGATCGCCTCTTCACCACTGCTGCATTCGACGATGTCGTCGCAGAGCCCGGCAAGCATGTGACGGAGCATTGTCCGCATATCGCTGCTTTCATCGACGATCATGATACGCATGTCATGGGCTCCGAACTGAAACGTATGACACAGGGGTGACTCTGCGATATAATTTGGTGGAATCGTGTTCAGGCGCAATAAGGGGTATCCCTTATTTTCGCGGAGGAGGGAAGCATGCTCCGGCAGGCCCGATCCGCCGGTGTCCCCTGCGACGGATCGGAGGGAAAGTGATTTACGTGCGGCGAAAAAGCGCGGAAAGAAGGAGCGGGATATCCGGAGAAACCTGCAAGCACTGTTTTCCCTGCCCGCTCTTCGAAGGAGATCATCGCTTCCACGGTGAGAGGACAGTACCCCGGGCTGCCGTGGTAACCCGCCTTGCGGACATTCCCCAACATCCTCCCCATTCAATCAGTAATCCACTCCTTGAGCAACATCTCACGAATTCATGAGTAGCGTTACTCATTGTGGGGGAGGAGATCAGCGGGACGCGCATCGCGGAGCACGGATTGCCGTGACCGCTGCGTATATTTGCGCAGCAACTGAACATTCTCCCTCATCGCGGTATCCCTGGGCTGGCTGCTGGCAGCCGAGCCCATGAACGCGCGCATCGCCGTTGCGGCTGCCGTCATCGTCCTGGTGTCGTGCTGATCACCGCA
>JAFGKR010000316.1 GCA_016928515.1 Bacteroidota bacterium
GGCAGAGTACCTCGTTGTCACGACAGAGGATCTGCGTCCGGAGAGCGTGCAGTATGCCGATTTCATCGCTTCGGAATATCAGATGTCCACGCGGGTGGTCACGATCGAGGATGTGTACAATACATATAGCTACGGCATGTTTCAGCCCGAAGCGATGAAATTGCTGTTCTTCGACGCATATCATGCGAGCGTCTCCGATTCGCTTCGCTATGTATTTCTTGTCGGCGACGCAAATTACGAATACAAGGACGCGACATCCGCCTATTCCCGAAACCACGTTCCGTCATACGGTGCACCGGTCAGCGACCTGTGGTTTGTCTGCTTCGATTCTCTCGCGGTGGATCCCTCCATCGCCATCGGGCGTCTGCCCGCGAGTACCGGTGCGGAGATAGCACGGTACCTGGATATTCACCGTTCGTATCGCACGCAACCACAGGATCTCTGGAACAAGACCAGCATACATTTCAGCGGTGGCCTGGATGCGGCGTCGGAATTCGAGCAGTACAAAAGCATCAATGACGGAGTCATCCGCTCGCATATCGAGCCGCGGCCTTTTGCCGGTGCGTACACCCATTTCTACAAGACGGAAACACCGACGACGGATTTCGGTCCGTACGACAGGGAATTCATTCAGGAGACGATCGCCGACGGCGCCATCTTCATTTCGTATATCGGGCACAGCGGGACGCAGACCTGGGACAACAGCATCTCGACAACCCGGCAGCTCCGGAACGAACGCGGTCGCCATCCGATCATCTCGGATTTCGGCTGTTCCACCGCGAAATTCGCCGAACCCGGTATCGTTTCCTTTTCCGAGCTGTTTCTGCTGGAGGAGGAAAGTCAGGCCATTGCGTACATCGGCAACTCGGCCGCAGGTTTTGAACAGAGTCTGTACGTCATTCCCGGGTTTTTCTACGGCAATCTGATCACGAACGGCGTGCGCACACTCGGGGACGCCCATCTCGCGTCGAAGAAGGATCTGTGGCGTTACGCGCCCAACAACCTGACGAGCGAGCTGTCCATCCAGACGAACTGTCTCATCGGTGATCCGGTGATACAGGTTCCGCTTCCGGACAAGCCCAATCCCGTCATACGAACGGAGTGGATCCGCAGGCTGGACGACATCATCACCGATCAAATGGATTCCCTGCACTTCCGGGTTGTGGTCGGGAATTTCGGGCTGAGTCCTGAAGATTCACTCTCCGTTCTTTTCGAAGCCGTCACCGGAGCGGATACGTGGTACAGCGGGATGCGGAAAATAGTGCTGCCGAGACAGTATGACACCCTCCACTTCACCATCGCGTCGAACAAGGTCGCGGGGACCTCACAGATCAGGATCAGTCTGGATGTCGAGAACCGGATCGACGAGATATACGAAAACGACAACATCGCGAGTGCATCGTACGATGTGTTCAGTACATCCGTCATGATCACGAACGAGACATTGGGACGGAGCCGCGTGGGAGGGACGCCCATTGTCGTACTCAATCCCGTGTACTCGCCCGGTGATATTCGGCATGTCCTGTTCGATTTTGCTTCCGAACCGTCTTTTGTATCGCCGAACAGGCTGGAAGTCGATTACGGGAAGACTGTCACGACCCTCGAACAGCCACCGATACAATCCGCCACGAAACATTGGTGGAAAGCACAGCTTGCATCCGGGACCGATTTTGCCGGTCCCTATGTCCGTTGGAACGGTCAGGGCTCCGCCGATTTCATTCAATCCGATTCGGCGGAATTCATCGGGAACTCCCGTCAGCGTGTGCAGGTGCTCAGTCAGTCCGTCGCATTACCGGAAGCGGATCGGACAATCTCCGTCGAATCGTCGAGTTATCCGCGTTCTTTCGGATCCATCCGCATCGACGGGATCAACGTCCTCCCGGGAACGTTTTTCCGCTCATTCGGTCTGGCGATTCTGGACAGCTCTTCGCTTGACCTGAAATATTCGGGTTTGTTCGACCCGTATAATCAGTTTCTCGGGACACTCGACTCTCTTGTCCGCATGCTGGAGAATATTCAGTTCGGTGAACTTGCGGTCATCGCCACCGCGGACGAGCCCCGGGCCGGTGCCAACGCGATCAAAGCGGCCGTACAGGCACTCGGAAGCGCCCAGATCGACAGTGTGGCGCGTTTCTATCGCAGCGCATGGGCGCTGATCGGGCGAAAAGGCGCCGCCCCGGGTACGGTGCCGGAAATGTTCACGCGCTACGGCACAATCATTCTGGATACGACGGTGTATGTTCCGCCCGATACCGGGTGGGTCGAGTCGCCCGTGATCGGGCCCGCCATCTCCTGGGAGCGCACCATCCTCGAGCGCACGGATCCATCGATGTCCGTCATCAATCTTGCGGTCATCGGCATTGACACAAGCGGTGCGGAGCGGCTCCTGCTCGATGCGGGCAATGTGACGGAATCGGCGCTGCAGACCATCGACGCAGGCGAGTATCCTTTCATCCGGTTGCGAGGCACACTGCTCCCTGCCAATCCGGGACCCGAACTTCGGAGCTGGGCCGTCGAGTACACGCAGCCGGCGGAACTGGCATTGAATTACCAGTCGGTGGAAGTGCTCACCGACACCGTGGACCAGGGCGATCCGACCGATGTGTCCATCGGTATCATCAACGCCGGTGAAGCATACAGTGGTGCATTCCCGGTACGCGTGGATGCCGTGGGTTCGGACAATATCCCGCGGGAGGTGGCCGCGTTCACCGTAGCGGGGATCGGTCCCATGCAGTGGTTCGACTCGACGGTGACGATCAATACCGACTTCCTGAAGGGTTCGCATCAGCTGTATGTGCGTGTGGATCACGAGAATGCCGTTCTCGAACAGTTCGAGGGAAACAATACGTTCATCTCGTCCTTCCATGTTCGACCTGACACCAGTACTCCCCAGCTGGAGGTGACCTTCGACGGCTTCACACCGCTGAACGGCGACTACGTGCGTCCGACACCGGAGATCGTCGTCACCCTGATCAGCAGCAGTCCCTATCCCGTGCAGAGCAAAGACCATTTCACGGTCACACTCGACGGTTTGCAGCTGGATCTGGACAGCATCGATCATGATTTCACACCGTCTTCGAAGGATGCACCGGCGACACTGCGCTTCCAGCCCGTGCTTGAAGATGGGATCTATTATTTCGGTTTCAATGCGAGGGACGGCAAGGACGTCGCGGTATACGACGAGGTGCCGGAACTTATGGTGCGGGTGAGTACGGAAAGCCGCCTCGCAGAGTTGTACAATTATCCCAATCCGTTTCAGGATGAGACGGCGTTCACCTTCCTTCTGACCGGTGCCGAGATGCCACAGGATGTCGAGGTGAAGATATATACCGTTTCCGGACGCCTTATCCGGAGACTCTCCTATCCCGGCCTCTCCATGCGCATCGGATACAATGCGCTCAAGTGGGACGGCAGGGATCAGGATGGTGATCAACTTGCCAACGGTGTCTATTTCTACAAGGTTGTCGCAAAATTCCCGGATACATCATTTGAGGAAATCGGCCGTATGGCGGTGATGCGCTGATCGTCGCCGCGGCTGTCAAGGCCGTGCATCTCCATCTTCACAGTTCTTACTCCTTCCTTGCCGGAACGCTTTCGATTCAGCGAATCATCGAGCAGGCAGGGAAGAGGGGATATGCCGCGCTCGCGCTGACGGATACGAACAATGTTTCGGGTGTGATGGAATTCTACGGTGCGTGCCGTGCCGCAGGCA
>JAFGKR010000317.1 GCA_016928515.1 Bacteroidota bacterium
CGGTGATCAGGCCGCTCCCACGCAGAGCGTGGGAGCGAGCGTGGTGCGATTGAGATACTTCGTTGTTCAATCTTCCCCTTCGTGTTTTCGTGTTTTTGTGCCTCACAGATTCATCACGCCAGCTGGAACAGGCAGAGCATTCCCAGCAGAAGGATGGCGAGTAGCATGGCGATGCGGCGGAATTCGTTTTTCACGACTCGCCTATATCCCGATCGTACTGCGGATGTAATCGGCGTCCTGCATCCACATCTCCCCGAGATCGAGCGAGAAGCGGAACACACCGCCGAACTGCAGTCCGACAAGGAGACGGGGAATCACGCGCCCCGTCTCTGCGTCGTACACGATGCCGCCGTGACCGACGATCGCCGTATTCTCCAACCATCGATACTGCAGCCGCGCGGAGGCATAACCGCGCCACTGCTTCTCGGCGTATATGCATGGCGTAATGATGAATCCCCCGCGCGTCGCGCCGGCCCGCAGTCGCAGCGTCCAGTCCGCCGCGACATCCCGCGTCAGGAAGGCGCCGAGTCCGACGCCGCCGGTCACCCCGCATTCCTTGCGTGCGTAGTCGCTGCGAAGGCTGCTGTAGTGGATACGCAGTTCCAGTCCCTCGTCCCCGTGCGCCGGCCAGAAGACGCGTTGCTGTACGGTTGCGTCCAGAACGTCGACGCCGTTCATGCGCGTGAGGCTGAGTCCGGAAAGCGTCTGTGCCTCCACGCCCCATGGATGCAAACCCCAGGGAATGCCGTCGATATCGGATTGCGCCTGCCCTGTCGAAAGACAGAGCAACAGTGCTGCTGCGAGCATGATGCGACGCATGACGGCCTCCTCACCAGTTCCAGGGAAGAAGCGAATCGAGGAACTCGACAATCTCCTTCCAGTAGACGATGACCGCGACGACGAGCGACAGGGAACCTCCCGTGATGATGGCGGCTTCAAACTGCGCGCCGAGGCCGAGGGGAGTGGTATTCTCGAAGGCGACCCATGCCCCGATTGCATCCGCCGCGACGATGATCTGTGTGCGGCTGGTCGCATAGATGATGAGATCCGTCGCGGATTTGCCGAGCGCACGGTCGCCGTTTTCAATGTCATAGACGGTGCACATCATACGCTTCCAGTATGCGAAGCTGTGTTTTGCGACGCTGATGACGATGCGCGCCGCAGTTTCCGTGCTGTCTCCGGCGGGCCAGGATTCCGCGAGAATCTCCCGCTCCAGGGCGAGCAGTCCCGCCTCCGCATCCGCAAAGCGCTGCTTCCTGCAGAGCAGCTCCCCGATTCGCTGAATGTAGTCACGTTCGCGCACGGTGAGCGCCGGACTCCTGTATTGCGCAAGGCGCTGGGGTGCGGTGCTGTCGATCTTCAGCGCAAAGGCCGCCTGCACGAGTTCCAGGCTTCTGTCCGGACTCAGGCCCATCTGATCCTCTGCCCATTCCGCAGCGCTGTTCTGGATGCGACCGAACATGTGCGAAATATCCAGCGTATCCCACGCCTGCGCGGATGCAATGACCGCATGCACGAGATCGTTGTGACGCAGTCCAACATGCTCAAAGGGATTGCGATCGTTTATCGGACCATAGACGATGTCGCTTTTCCGCATCGCAAGATAGGATGACGGGATCTCCGGCGCCTCCGCCTGCGGATCCGAGCAGGCGGCGAACAGAAAGAGTGCGGTGAGAACAATGCACAGGAAACGGATCGGCAGGGCACAGTATGCCCATGAGTTGGATGCATTCATGATGACTCCCTATTGATGTGATGATTCTGTCCGGGACTCCCTGTCCCTTCGTATCAGATAACCTGGTCCTGAATATACACACCCCGGATCAAATGACAAGGCCAAAGGAAGTGCCCTTCTGCAGACGGTGTTCCGAAATGCAGAGGCCGACCCGCTGGGTCGGCCTCACTATGCATGTGTCACTGTTCCATTGTGTCTTCGTGTCCTGGTGTCTTGGTGACCCCAAGATACATTCCTACTCCGCGATCTCCATCAATTCGATTTCGAAGGACAGATCCTTCCCGGCGAGGGGATGGTTGGCGTCGAGAGTGACCGCCTCCTCGGAGACAGCCGTGACCTTGACGGGGATGCTTCCGCCGTCCTCCTGATGCAGCTGCAGCTCCATACCGACCTCAGGATCGATTTCTTCCGGGATGTCGGAGGGATTAACGCTGATCACGAAATCCTCACGGTAATCGCCGTAGGCGTCTTTCGCCTCGATGGTCACTTGCACCGTGTCACCCACATTCATCCCCTCCACGGCGTCGTTGAATCCGGCAATCACCTGTCCGGCACCGACCTGGAAAGACAGCGGTTCACGCTCACGTGAGGAATCGAACACCGTTCCGTCAGTCAGTGAGCCGGTGTAATGAACACGGACGGTATCTCCGTTTTTTGCAATAGACAAAACACACTCCACATTTGATTCAGGGGAACACTGAAGGTAAGGTAGGGATTGATCCTGTGAATGAAAAATGCAGGATGAAGAGGAAAAACCAATGTCCGGGGATGTCATTCAGTTTTCGGTTCTCTGTTCTCCCGTCTTGCAGCCGGCAGGTTCCACCACGGTACGTACGGCCACGCATGATGCTCGTAATGATAGCCGAAGTGATAACACGTGAGGAAGGAAAGCGCGACGCCGTAGTCGTTGGAGCGTGCGCGGTGGGGCTCTTCATAGCCCCCGGGCGGCTCGCGGTGCGGAAGGTATGTTCCGAAATAAAACAGCTGCGAGGTGCTCAGAATCGCGGGTAGCGCCCAGAACAGAATGAGATTCAGGTTCGCCACACCCGCCAGATGCAGCAGCACGTTGTACACGATGGCCATGCCGAGGATCTGCTTCCACGTCACATACGTAAAAAAGAAATGGACGTACCAGCGCAGAAAACCACCATGCTCGCCGTCATGGAAATCCGGATCGCCCTCGCCGGCGGGATGCCGGTGATGTTCGCGATGCTTTTTCAGCAGCATGTCGAAGGAGAACAGTGCGTACAGCAGCGTGACCGTGCGCCCGATCGCCCTGTTCAGCGCCTGATGCTTCGGCGCTACCGTGCCATGCATGGCGTCATGCGCGGTGATGAACAGTCCGGTGTATAGGAATGTGTTCAGCAGCATGAACAGGGGGATGAGTACCCAGTGCGCAGCGGAGAGATCGAGCGTCAACGAATACACCAGCGCCCCCACCCAGGCAGCAATCACGACGCCGGCGACCAGCAGTCCTCTGTAACGGTATGCGGGAAGCGGAATGTCCATTGCCTATTCGTCGAATGTTTTCATGAATGCCCGGTCACGTTCACCATCCACGCGATGCTTTTCCTCGAGGAGGATGCGCACGTCCTCCGGTTGCGCGGCGAAAGCCTCCTGCTTGCGCAGCGGGATGCAGCCGGGACGAAGCTCCTGCTCGACGATATCCGCGATGTACACGATACGGTCGCCGGCATCGAGGGATGTGAGGATGCGGCATTCCGCCCAGCCGCAGCAGCCCTCGATGATGGGGAGGCCGGTAGCCGAGCGCCGGATTGTGAGCCCGTCGAACTTGTCCCGATCCCGTCCGGAGTGCAACCCGAAACGGGGAAGCAATTCGTGCTGATCGGCCGCGAGCATGTGGAGGATGAAGCGTCCGTCGCCGGCGATCAGCTCATGCGTGTAGTTCCGCGGCGAGAGGATGGCCGCGATGCGCGGACGCTCGGGCACCAGCGTGGCCGGCATGATCCAGGTCGCCACCTGCCCGTTGTCGCGGCCGTCGTGATGCGCCGTGAGGACGAAGATCTCGTGATTCGTCAGCGAGAACATCGACCGGGAATATGTCTCCGTACCGCTCATGGGAGATCCGGCAGCGCGACGGCGGTGCCCAGCTTCGTGGAAATGAGTTCGCTCAGCACGGCGGGGAAGGGACGTTCGTCTTTTCGCGAGTACCAATGCTCCTCGATGTGGTCATAGTAGAAGGGAACGATGCTTTCCCCGAGCAGGAGGTCGATATGCTTTTCGCCGTCGTTGCGGGTGAGGGTGATGAAAGTTCCGTCCTCGAACATCAGGCGCATGCCGCTGTCCTGTGGATAGGGCTCGACGCCGTCCAGCGCCAGCTCCTCGATGGCGCGCTCGACTGCTTCGAAGGTTTCGAGGACGGTGACTTCAAAATCTTGTGTATCCATGGGTGGTGTGATTGCTGTTTGTGATAATGGGATAACAACAATATGGGGTGCGGGGTTCAGGATTTGGGCAGATCGCACAAAGAATCAGAGCACAGATCTTCGCAGATTTCCCACAGATCCTCACAGATTGCTTTTTCGAAAAACCAATCTGAGAAAATCTGAGCATGAATCCGTGCGAATCTGTGCTCTGATTCTCCGCGTAATCCGCCTCAATTTCACAGATGACCCGCCAGCAGCCCCCGCAGCCTCTCCCTGTGCAGATCATCTTCTTCGGCAACGATGCGCGGTCACCGGGATTCGTTCCAAGCAGGAAATTTTCTAAGTTGAAACTCCTGTCCTATCTCCGGAACCGTGCATGCGCATCATCTGCTTTGTTATTCCCCTTCTGCTCCCCGCTCTCGCCGTGGGACAGTCCGTCGTCATCGACGGGCGTTTTGCGGACTGGGACTCCATCGCCGTCGCGCGGACGGATCCCACCGGCGACGGTGGCACATCCGGCATCGATTTTACCAATCTGCAGATTGCTCACGACGATGCCCGCGTGTATATCCATTTCGACACCGGAGCGGAAATCCTCCTGCAGGAAAACAATCCGCTGCGACTGTACGTGGACACCGACGGCTTGGTATCCACCGGGCAACAGATCCACGGCATGAGCGCCGAACTGACCTGGAGTTTCGGAGGTCGTGAGGGACAGGTCCGTTATGATTTTAATCTCTTCACCGTCAACCACGCCGCAATCGGCCTCGTTCCCTCGCCCACCATGACTTCCTCCGCATGTGAACTTTCAATTGAGCGCGGTACGCGGGTCGCCGGGCAGCAGCTGTTCTCAGGCGACAGCATTCATGTCATGCTCGTGGTCGGCGAATCCGGCGGAGATCGCATCCCCGACCTCAACGGTGGCACTGCATACCGGCTCGACATTCCGGGCATCCATCCCCCGCAGCCGCTTTCTCTGCAGCCTCCGGTATCGGGCGCGGCACGCCTGCTCACGTGGAACACTTTACAGGACGGCCTCATCGATCAGTCGAGGCAGGACGCGTTCAGACGCATCCTCACGGCGGTGCATCCGGACATCATGTGTTTCCAGGAATGCTTCGACGCCACGGCGGGACAGGTGCTTCTGTTCGTGCGTTCCGTTCTCGATCCACCTGAAGGCCGCAGCTGGCGGACGCTCAAGCTCGACCAGGGGAATGTTCTGATCACGCATTTCGACATTGAGGACAGCTGGCTCGTTCAGTCCGGATACCGGGAATCCGCTTCCCTTCTGCGCTCACCGGCAGGGAAACCCGTACTTCTGATCAACGCGCATTTCCGCTGCTGCGAAGCGGATGCGGAACGACAACAGGAGGCGGATGGTGTCATCGCCTTCCTGCGCGACGCGAAATCGTTCGACGGACGCCTTACGCTCGCGAAGGGAACACCGATGATGCTGGTGGGAGACCTGAATCTTGTCGGCGACCGAAGACAATACGAGACATTGATCACCGGGGATATCGCGGATAATGCACGATATGGTCCCGATATCGCTCCGGATTGGGCAGGCGGGGAATGGACGGATTTCGTGTCGCGGCATCCCGTATCCCCGCTGACGTTCACCTGGCGGAACCCGCGCAGTTCCTATGCCCCAGCGCGGCTGGATTACATCCTGTACACCAGGTCGACAATGGAAATCGTTGCGGATATCATTGTCAGGACCGACGACATGTCCGCCGTCGCCCTGGCGCGGTTGGGACTGCAGTCCGATGACTGCGATGTGGCCTCGGATCATTTCCCGCGCTTCGTGGATTTCGTTTGGAAGGAAACCAGTCCTGTACGGGAAGCCGCTCTCTCCGCATTCGGCATCGCCGCGGTATTCCCCCAACCCGCGCGGGACGTGCTGCATGTCGATGTGCGGGCGACTTCCCGGGACATCCGGCTGACGATGCACGATCTCCTCGGACGCGAAGTGCGGCGTGTCGAAAGGACGGCGGGCATGCATCCATCTAGGATGACGCTCGACATCCGGGGACTGCAATCCGGCCTGTACCTTCTCCGCGCCACGGATGGTATCGATACGGTGGAGCGCACCGCCGTTCTTCTGTAGGGGCGTACGGATGTGCGCCCGGAGTCCCGAAGGGACGGCACACTGATATTCCCCGGCGTGAGCCGGGGACGACGGCGTGCGGACCTCGTGTTTTGAGTCCCGAAGGGACGACACACTGATATTCCCCGACGTGAGCCGGGGAGCCCCGACGTGAGCCGGGGACGACGGCGTGCGGACCTCGTGTTTTGAGTCCCGAAGGGACGACACACTGATATTCCCCGGCGTGAGCCGGGGACGACGACGTGCAGATTGTCTGCCCGGAGTCCCGAAGGGACGGCACACTGATATTCCCCGGCGTGAGCCGGGGATCCCGGCGCGCAGATCGTCTGCCCGGAGTCCCGAAGGGACGGCACACTGATATTCCCCGGCGTGAGCCGGGGAGCCCCGACGTGAGCCGGGGAGCCCCGGCGTGAGTCGGGGATCTCGGCGTCGGGACCTCCTGTCGCTCTGAGTCCATTGTCATCCCCTCAGGACCGCGGAGCGGTCAAGTGATGCGTTCCCACGCAGAGCGTGGGAACGAGCGTGGTCGGCCTGCTCGGGATGACGGTCAATAATGCACATGCGATCAGCCAACAGCCAAGAGCTATTCCTCATGTTCCGCTTCCTCCATATCGCCGACGTGCACCTGGGCAAGTACCAGCACCAGAGCGAAGAGCGCTACGGAGATTACTTCGCCGCGCTGCAATCGGTGGTGGACCATGCCGTGCGCGAAAAGGTCGACGCCCTTCTGATCGCGGGTGACCTCTTCGACGAGCAGGAACCGTCAGCCGAGACCATCCGCCGGGCCGCGCAGACATTGCGTCCCCTGCGCGAAGCCTGCATCCCCGTCTACGCCATCGAGGGGAATCATGACCGCCGGAAACGGACCGAGCCCGCCTGTGCCCTTGACATCCTCGCCGGGGAAGGCTACCTGAATCTGCTGCGTCCCGTCTTGGAGGATCAGAAACTCACACTTCTGCCGTTCAATGCTGAGGGCGGAGGCGCGCTGATCGAAGCCGCGGAGGGAGTCGTCATCGCCGGACTCGGTTTCCTCGCGCACAATAGTGAAGAGTATCACCGGCAGGCGGCAGAACAGCTTCCGACGGACGCTTTCGTCATCCTGCTCTCGCATACCATGGTGACTCCTGATGCACAGACGCTCGAATACGGCTGCATTGCATACGAGGATCTCGCGCCGCTGCGGGAACGCGTCGGCTACCTCGCCCTTGGACACCGGCACACGCGCGTGGGACTCGAAGGGGAAATGGACGGATGGGTGTTCAACCCGGGTTCGCTGGAGTATGTCAATTCGCTGGATTATCGCCTTCCTGCGGACCTGAGGGGATTCTACGACGTCGCCTTGCTGGATGCTTCGGAATGGTCTGCGCACGAACCGGGCGAGATAAATTTCGCCCCTACAGGTACTGCATATCACATCGAGCGTGTGACGAGCTCGTATTCGCATCTCGTCGTTTCCCACATCCCCACAGACAAGCGTCCCGCGCTGACGCTGCGAACCGACATCACCGGCTGCGCACATCCGGACACGGTTGTCGAAGCCGTGCGTGCAGCAGCTGCAGAGGCCATCGGCGAGGATCTCCGCGTGCGGCGTCCCATCGTGATCGTACGCTTTCAGGGCGCGCCGGCACTGTCGCGCTCGCGCCTCCCCCGTGCGGCCGTCACACAGATGCTGCAGGAGGAATACGGGGCGCTGCACGTGGAGGTGATGGATCGTGACCTGCTCGGGACAACGGATGCCGCGGCGCTGCTCGTCGACGACGGCGATCTCGAGCAGGTGTCCGACCGCGCCCGCGCCATCGCAGCGGATCTGCTCCGGGCGCAGGCCATTGCCGTCGGACGCGAGGCCGATCTCTCCGCCGTGCTCATCGACATGAAGACACAGCTGCACGGTTCATCGAAATCCCCCTCGAAAGAAGTTCTGCAGGCCATGCGCCAACAGTTGCTTCCCTTCGTCGAGTATGCGGATGATGCGGAAACTGCAACGCCGGGCCCCGAAAGCGACGCGGGTGATGCAGAAACTGCAACGCCGGGAGGTAATTCTGCTCCGGATGATGCAGAAACTGCAACGCCCGGTGACGAGGGGAAAGGAGATGTGGAATGATTATTTCCTCTGTGCGTCTCCGGAACATAAAATCCTTTGTCGAGGAGGAACTGAGCTTTGTGCGCGGCATCAACATCATCGCGGGACGCAACGGCGCCGGGAAATCCACCGTCATCGAGGCCGTGGGACTCGCACTCTTCGACGCGTGGCCACAGAAATTCAAGGACGGAAATGCCCGGAGCGGTTTCCTCCGTTATGGCGAAAACGAGGGCAGCATCACGGTGGATGTCGTGCATGGCTCGCAGCGCTTCACCGTGCAGTGTGATCTCGGCCGGCGGAAGAAGTCGGGACGCGAGAGCATCGACTATGAAAGACGCCTCCTGCGCGACGGCGAGGAAATCGCTGCCAGTGCGGGACGCAAGCGCGAGTTCCAGGAAGACATCCGCGAGCACATCCTCGGCGCGGCGCGCATCGACGACGAGCGCCTGTTCCGCGACATCATCGGCACCGAACAGGGCGGCTTCGACGATCCCTTCACGCGTCCCGAGGGCGACCGCCGCGCGCTGTTCGAAAAAATTCTCGGTATCGAGGATTTCCAGGATTTCGATAAGCAGTTCTGGTCCCTGGTGAAAATGCAGCACAGCGAAGCGGAGAAGCTTTCCATCCGCGTGGAGGAGAACGCGCAACTGCCGCGGGAGGTCGACACCGCACGAACACAGCTCATCGAGCGGGAGGAGGAACTGACACTCGCAGCGACCATGCTCAAGGAGGTGTCCGCCGCCGTTACCGCCGCGAAAAAGACGGCGGAGAAGTTGTCGGCTCAGCGCGATGCGCTTGCAAAGGCACAGGCGGAAGAAGGTCGCCTCTCGGAGAAACTTCGTGCCGTGGAGAACGCGCAGCAGAAAGCCGCGGAACTCGTGGAGGAAGCGCGCAAAGCCGCCGCCGCCGTGCTCAAGTCGCTGCCCGGATACAAAACCTTCGTCGACGCCGAAAGCGAAATCGGGAAACTCCGCTCCGTCGCGAAAAAGCGTGACGAGGCCAAGGACCGCCTCGCCCTCCTGCGGGAACGCTACGAAAAACAGAAGACCAGGCTGCAGACGCAGAGAGAGGGAGCGGAACGGCAGTGCGGGGAACTGCGGAATCAGATCGCCGAGGAGGAACAGGATCTCAATCGACGCGACGTGGATATCGCCCGTCTTCGGGAGGAATACCAGGTCCTGACCGAGAGGAAGAAAACCCTCGACGCGGAGGCGGCCTTCGCGGAGGAGGTTCGCTCGTACGTGCAGGATCTCAACACGGTACAGCAGACGCTCGACAACGTGGATGAAAGCATGCGCGGACTCCGCGACACCTTCGCCGGCATTCGCGAACGTCGGGAACGGGTGGCATTGCCGCTGGATTTCTTCCCCGACCTCGCTGCCGAATCCGAGCGACTCTTCGACCGCTTTATCGCCGCAGAAGGAGAGCAGCCGGCGGAGACGCCGTTCGCACCGCTGTTCGAAGAGGCCCGCGCAGCGGCGGAACAGGCGCGCGGTAATGCGGAGCAGTCCGCCGATGCGCGCAGCAGAAAAGGCGAGGAAGGAAAAAGTGCCCGGCGTCAGCGGGATGAAAAGGAAAAGCAGATCGGTAAACTCCGTGAAACGCTCGCTGCGCGGGAGAAGGACATCGCGAAAGCGACGGAGGAACTCACCGCGCTGGACGAGGCCTGGGAAAAGGAATCCGCAAAGCTGAGTGCAGTGCTCGAGCAGCACGCGGATCTCGACGAGCGTATCATGAAGCTGGAGACATTACTCGAGCAGCACCGCGCCGCGCATGCCGAGTATCTCTCACAGAAAACCGCCGCTGAGACGCTCGAGCAGCGCGAGCAGGCCGCCACTGAAGCGAAGGATGCGGTGAAGGAAACGCGCACCGCACTGAAGTCCGCGGAGAAGGAACGGAAAAAGCACGAGGAGAAATTCTCCGAGGAGGAATACACCTCGGTGAAGAAGACGTTGGAAGCGGCGCAGGAGCAGGAGAAATCTGCGTCATCCGTGCATGCGAGCAGGAAGTCGCTCGTCGATGAACAGAAAACCGTGCTGAAGAAGCTGGAAGCGAAGCTGCGCGAGTTCGAGCGTCTGCGGGCGCAGGCTGCGCATGCGCGCACTGAGGCGGACTTCATGCGGGAAGTGCATCAGGGTGTGGTGCGCGAACTCGCGCGGCATGTCGGCGCCAGCATCGTAAGCGCCCTGTCGGCCTTCGCCGCGGAACTGTACCGGCGCATCGCGCCCGAGCAGGAGCTCACGCTTCACTGGGACGCGCAGTCCTACGCCGTCGAGCTACGCGGCGAGCAGGGGACGGTTCGCGGACGCGAACTCTCCGGTGGACAGCTCATGGGCGTCTCCCTTGCCGTCAAGCTTGCGCTCATCAAGTGGTACTCACAGTGCCGCGTGGGTTTCCTCGACGAACCCACAACGCATCTCGACCGCGAGACCCGCCATCATCTCGCCGACGTCATCCAGCATCTCGAACAGCTTACCGCCGACGGCGATCCCTGGTTCGATCAGCTCTTTGTCATCAGCCACGAGGAATCCTTCACCGGGGCGGGACATCTGGTGGAACTCGAAAGGGATGCGGAAGCCGGGAGCAGGGTGATGATTGGTATGGAATGATGGCAGGATGGCAAGATGGCAGGATGGCAAGATGGCAAGATGGCAAGATGGCAGGATGGCAAGATGGCAGGATGGCAAGATGGCAGGATGGCAAGATGGCAGGATGGCAAGATGGCAGGATGGCAAG
>JAFGKR010000063.1 GCA_016928515.1 Bacteroidota bacterium
ACTTTCATCACGCACGACAAGTATTTCGTCGTTCGCAACGCCTGCGACTATTTCGCCCCCGCGCTGTTCGACGAACAATTGACCATTCTGACAAGAATTTCCTTTATCCGGAATTCAAGCATCGGCTTCGAACATTGGGCCGTACGGCCGGACGGCACAGCTGCTGCACGCGCGGAACACGTTCTCGTGCATGTTGATGAAAAAACTGATCGTCCGAGCCGTGTTCCGGACACCCTTCGGGAGATGATTCGTGTATATGATGGTGATTCCGTAGAGTTTTTCCCGGAGGGCGATACCGATGGGTGACTGGACCCGTCACGATGGGATCCTTCCGGGAAATGCCTATCTCCCTGATAGCAACTGACAGATACGGGCCCTCCGTCAGGGCCCGTATATACACGGTCTTCAGGTGTTATTCCGAGAGCAGTACCGCACAGGATATCACCGTGGTCCAAAGTCCGAGGCGACCCTCGGCGGACTGCGTGAGATTGAAGGATTTGAAAATCTTACCACTCGCCTTGTAGACCTGCTCGCGCTCGTCCCACGCCAGGTCGGGATCAAAGTCCACCCCGAGCGTCGTCGCCAGCATGGTGGCTGCCAGGTCCTCTGCGTATTCACCCGCCACCTTCTGTGTCTCACCGAACGGATGATGTTCCGAAAGGTATCCGTAGGTTGCGCCGTCCGCGGGAATCGCGACCCCGATCGAGGAAGCGATGAGTCTGTTGGCTTCGTTCGTGGCGTTGCGCGCCATGACGACGAAAGTGATCTCGCCCGGCTGCAGCTTGTTCAAACCGACATTTTTACTGATGCGCTTGCAGTTCGGGGGATAGATGCTGGAAACAGTCACAAGGTTCTGCTGTTCGAGGTCTGCGTCACGCAACGCCAGTTCGAAGGACTGCAAATAATCCTTGTGCCTTCCGACGCCTTTGGTGAAGAAAATTTTCTTGGGTACGAACACTGGTCCAACCTCCGGATAAAATGAGTGATTCGACGAAAATCAGTTTCTGGTAATTTTCACAAAGCGGCGTTTCCCGACCTTCACGATGACCTCGTCACCGAACGGGACCGGAGCGGCGGGATCCGTGATCTTCGTTTCGCCGATACTGACAGCGTTCTGCTGCATCAGGCGCCGTCCCTCGCTTTTGGACGCCACCAGCCCCGCCGCGAACAGAACATCCAACAGCAATGTATCACTGTCTGACGGAAGCGCAAACTCGTCGATATCATCGGGAATCTGCTTGTTCCTGATAACATGGTCGAAATGCGCTTCGGCTTTTTCCGCTGTCGCCGGATCGAAGAACTGTGCAACGATATCGCGGGCCAGTTCCCGCTTGAAGTCGCGCGGATTTTCTCCCTTTTCCATGCCCGCCGCGATCGCGGAGATGCGCTCGGCGGGAATGTCCGTCACAAGTCGGAACCATGGCAGGATGAGGTGATCGGGTATGGACAGGGTTTTTCCGTACATGTCCTCCGGAGTGTCGTTGAAGGCCACGTAGTTGTCCAGCGACTTGCTCATCTTCTCTGCACCGTCCGTTCCGACGAGCAGCGGCATGGTCAGAATAATCTGAGGGATCTGTCCATATTCTCGCTGAATCTCGCGGCCGACCAGCAGATTGAATTTCTGATCCGTCCCTCCGAGCTCCACGTCCGATGAAATCGCCACTGAATCATAGGCCTGCGCAAGTGGATATAAAAACTCGTGAATGCTGATTGCCTCCTGATTTCGATAGCGCTTTTCGAATTCGTCGCGCTCCAGCATACGCGCGACAGTGTAGCGGGCTGACAGTTTGATCACCTCCTCAAAGGTCATCGGTGCAAGCCAGTCGGAGTTGTACCGAATCTCGATCCGCTCGATATCCAGGATGTGCGATGCCTGCTCGAAGTATGACTGCCCGTTCTCGCGCGTTTTCTGCAGAGTGAGGGAGGGACGGGTTTTGCTCTTTCCGGTGGGATCACCGATCATGCCGGTGAAGTCGCCAACGATCAGGACGGCGCGATGACCGAGGTCCTGAAACTGCCGCAGCTTTCGAAGCACCACCGCGTGGCCGAGATGCAGGTCAGGGCGACTCGGATCGCAGCCGAGTTTGATGCGGAGAGGAACACGGGATTGTCGCGATTCCTCGAGTCGTCGGGCGAGATCGTCTTCCGGAAGGATTTCCGATACGCCGCGACGGATGATGTCCATCTGTTCGTTGACGGGAGGGAAGTTGATGTCATTCACAATTGTCTTTCCATATCACGTTTGATGTCACGCGATTTGAGCGCGTGTCGTTTATCGTATGTTTTCTTGCCCTTGCATATGCCGAGTTCGATTTTCAGATGCCTGCCCGCGAAATAAATCTGCAGGGGGATGAGCGTCAGACCCTTCTCATGGACTTTCTGTGCCAGCTTGCGGATTTCTTTTCGGTGTGCGAGCAGAGTACGGACCCGCATGGGATCGTGGTTGTGAATATTGCCCTTTTCGAAGGGACTGATGTGAAGGTTGTGCAGCTGGAGCTGTCCGTTCTCCACGGTCGCGTAGGCGTCCTGCACGTTCAGTTTACCGTCCCGAACGGACTTGACTTCCGTGCCACGCAGCACGATGCCGACCTCGACGGTTTCCAGCACGTGATATTCGTGCCTGGCTCGTCGGTTGGTGAGGATGATGCTGCGCTTGTCGGGGTCTGTGATCATTCGAGTCATTCGCGAAATGAACAAGGGCAAAATAAGAGAATTAATGAAAAAAGACCTGAAGACAATTGCAAGTAACGGCCGCATCCGCTATATTTATGTGTTCTGGATGTGGGGCTTCCCCGCATTTTTTATTATTAGCGCGCGAACAATGAACGAGACGCTGACAACCACTATTGAAGCACTGCTGCACGGAGGAGAAGTCCGCCTTGTGGACCTCCATTTTTCCGCAGGCGGGAGGAAGCGTCTGCTCGAAGTGTTCGTTGACACCGAGCACGGCGTCACTGCCGACGAGCTCGCGGAGGTCAGCCGAAAGCTCGAGGAAGCCATCGAAACCCGCGGCCTGGTCGCGGAAAGTTATACGCTCGTCGTTTCCTCACCGGGTCTCGACCGACCGGTGCGTTTCCCCTGGCAATATCGGCGACATCTCGGCCGCAGCGTATCGGTACTGTACCGGCAGTCGGATCAGCGGATGGAACATCTCGGCGAGATTGTTGATGTCGATGAGGAGCAACTGCTCCTTCGAGACGGAGATGGTCTTCGCGCCATCCCGCACGAGATGATCGAACGCGCCCTCATTCAGGCGAAAGTGTAACAGCGTATGTACAGCATAAATCCTGCTGGAGGCAGAAGCACATCATGACCCGCAGCATGAATTCCTCCGAAATAGTCGATTCGTTTGGCCAGATGGTCCGTGAGAAGGGCATCGACCGGGATCGCCTCATCACCGTGATCGAGGATATCTTCGGAATGATGGTCAAGAAGAAATACGGCATGGAGGCCAATTACGAGATCGTCGTCAACATGGATAAGGGGGATATCGAGATATTCCTGATCCGCGAGGTTGTTGAAGAAGTCGAGGATCCCACACTGGAAGTCGACATCGAGACCGCACGTGAGAAGTCGGGTGAGGAACTCGAGGTTGGCGAAGAATACGTCGAGATTATCAATCTCGCGGAATTCGGCAGGCGCCTTGTCTCCACTGCGAAACAGAATCTCAATCAACGCATCAAGGAGATTGAGAAGGATCTGATCTACGACGAGTACTCGGATAAAGTCGGGGACATTGTCGTCGGCGATGTCTACCAGGTTCGGCGGAACGATGTGCTGATCAACCACAACCGAACGGAGCTGATTCTCCCGAAACAGGAGCAGATCGGAAAGGAACGATACCGCAAGGGAGATGTCATCCGCTGCGTCATCAAGGAGGTCGTTCGCAAGGGCAGCGGCATGCCGATGGTGATCGTCTCGCGGGCGGACTCGCTGTTCCTGCAGAAACTGTTCGAACAGGAGATCCCCGAGATCTATGACGGTGTGATTTCCATCCGAAAAATCGCCCGTGAACCCGGTGAACGCGCAAAGGTCGCCGTCGAGTCGCATGACGACCGCATTGATGCCGTTGGAGCATGTGTCGGCATGAAAGGTGTACGCATCCATGCGATTGTCCGTGAACTCAACAACGAGAACATCGACGTGATCAACTGGACCGACGATTCGCACCTGTTCATCCAGCGTGCGCTTGCACCCGCCAAACTGCTCGATGTCAAACTCGATCGACCCTCACGCACGGCGAAGGTGCACGTCGACGCCGACCAGGCTTCGCTCGCAATCGGTCGGAACGGACAGAATATCCGCCTCGCATCTGAATTGACCGGTTTCCGCATCGAAATCGTCAAGGAAGGCGAAGAAATCACAAAGACCATGGCCGAATATGAAATCGATATCAACGAGTTCATCCCCGAATTCGGTGAGGAACTGATCAACAGTCTCATAGCGGCAGGGTTCAAAACGGCAAACGATGTGATTCTGGCACCGGTTTCCGATCTGCTCGCGAAGATCCCGGGTCTCTCGATCGAACAGATCAACGATATTGTCGTCGAAATGAAGAAGGCTTTTGCTGAGGAAGAATAAGGCTCAGCGACGTTTTACTATCTCTAACGCACGATTGGCGAAATGGCTGTAACGGAAAAGAAGAAAAAAACACGTCTGTACAAGGTCGCGAAGGAGTTCAATCTCTCGCATGACACGCTGACGGATTTCTTGATCAAGAAGGGATATGAGGTCAAGAATCACATGTCTATCATCGATGAGGAAATGCTCGACCTCATCGAGAAACATTACAAGAAAGAAAAAACCGATGCGGAGCGGCATGCCCGCAAGCGTCGGGAGTTTGATGAAATGGACAGGCGGCGGCGAGGTGAAGAGAAGGACGAGGAAGAAGTCTCCGAGACGGAAACCGTCCAGGCGATTGAAACGAAAACAGAACCTGTCACCACAGAGACCGTCGAGGAAGAGGTCATTGAGGTGGAAGAACCTCCAGCAGAGACGCCGGAGCAAAAAGAAACCGTTACACTGGAAGAGGAAAAACCGGAAGCCGAAGACGAAACGCAGTCCGAAGAAGAACCGGTAGCCGTCGAAACCGAAGAAGAAGAAGAAAAAGTACGGGAAACCGAGACACTGGTCTCCGAAGACGTGGAAGCCCCGGTGGTTGATACCGGGACTCTCAAAGCGGAAAAGCCGGAAGGAAGCGCAAAAGAGGAGAGTCCTCCGGAAGAGACTGCGAAGCCACCCCGGAAGAAAGCAAAGAAAGATGATCTCGATGTCTCCATTGAGGCGAGTCTCCCGAAAATGCGCGGTCTGACCGTGAAGGGAAAAATCGACCTCGAGCCTCCCGTCGTGAAAAAGGCCGCTGAGGATCAGGGCGAAGAGGGGGAAGGCGATCGCCCGCGAAGGAAGAAGAAAAAGAAGAAGAAAGTTACCAAGACCGAGACGGCTCCCGATACGCTCGAAGCCGACGTGCTGAAGAAAAAACTCCTCAAACGTGGAAAGAAAGGGAAAACGCGCGAGGTGGATCAGGCGGAAGTCGACAGCGCTATCAAAAAAACCATCGCCTCGATGGCCGATTACGGTCCTGTCACCGGCCGCGCGGCCATGCGAAAGAAAAAGCGCGCACGCCGGGAAGAAGAGCAGATACGCGAGATGGAACAGCAGGAGCTCGCGAAGCAGACACTGGAAATTTACGAATATGCCACCGTCAGTGAACTGGCGCAGCTGATGAACGTCGGTGTCAATGAGGTGATTCAGGGGTTGATCGGCCTTGGAGTGATGGCCTCGATCAATCAGCGCCTCGACATGGAAACCATCGAACTTGTCGCCTCCGAATTCGGATTTGATGTACGGCAGCATGAGGAATACACCGAAGACGTGCTCGAGGACGAGGAGGATCCGGAGGATACACTCGAAGCGCGGCCGCCCATCGTCACGATCATGGGGCATGTCGATCACGGCAAGACCAAGTTGCTGGACTTCATCCGCAAGACGAACGTCGTGGCGGGCGAGAGCGGTGGCATTACGCAGCATATCGGTGCGTACACCGTAACGCTGGAAAACCAGCGGAAGATCACCTTCCTCGACACTCCCGGCCACGAAGCTTTCACGGCCATGCGCGCCCGCGGAGCCCAGGTAACAGATATTGTCGTACTCGTCGTGGCTGCGGATGATGCCGTCATGCCGCAGACGGTCGAAGCCATCAGTCACGCCCAGGCCGCGAAGGTTCCCATCGTCATCGCCATCAACAAGATCGACAAACCGGAAGCGAATCCCGACCGCATCAAGCAGCAGCTGGCCGACAGGAACATTCTGGTCGAAGATTGGGGTGGAAAGTACGGCTGTGTCCACCTCTCGGCCAAGGAAGGAATCAACGTCGAGGAACTGCTCGAACGGATCGTGCTCGAAGCCGATATCCTCGAACTGAAGGCCAATCCCGATCGCGAAGCGCGGGGAACCGTCATCGAGTCCGAGCTCGACCGCGGAAAGGGCATCATTGCAACCATCCTCGTGCAGAAAGGCACTCTGTTGGTCGGTGATTCATTCGTCGCAGGCAATGAATACGGGAAAGTGCGTGCGCTGCTCGACGAGCGTGGCAACCGCGTCGAGGAAGCCCTCCCGGCCACACCCGTGCAGGTCCTCGGTTTCAACGGATCTCCGCAGGCCGGCGACAGTTTCGTGGTTGTTGAAAGCGAACGCAAAGCCCGCGAGGTCGCGAGCAACCGACAGCAAATCAAGCGCGAATCCGATTTCCGCCGCGTCCGCAGGAAAACGCTCGATGATATTTCCGAACAGATCAAACTCGGCGGCGTGCAGGACCTGCCCATCGTCGTCAAGGGCGATGTGGATGGTTCGGTTGAGGCGCTCTCCGATTCCCTGCAGAAGCTTTCCAATGAGGAAGTGCGCATCGATGTGATCCATAAAAGCGTCGGCGCAATCTCGGAATCGGACGTCCTTCTGGCAAGCGCATCCAATGCGATTATCATCGGTTTCCGCGTCCGACCCAATTTGAACGCACGCAAGCTTGCGGAAAGCGAAGATGTCGATATCCGCATGTACGAAATCATTTATGATGCCATCGAAGACGTACGAAATGCTCTGGAAGGCATGCTGCGCCCGGAAATCTCGGAACGCGTCACCGCCACTGTCGTGGTGCGGGATACATTCAGGATTTCGAAGGTCGGCGTCATCGCCGGTTGCTACGTACAGGACGGAAAGATTCACCGAAACAGCCGGATACGCCTGCTCCGCGACGGTATCGTCATGTTCACCGGGCACATCGATTCGCTCAAGCGTTTCAAGGATGACGTGCGGGAGGTGGACAGCGGGTTCGAGTGTGGCATCAGTCTGCAGGGATTCAACGACATCAAGGTGGGGGATGTGATCGAGTCCTTCGAACGGGTCGAAGTGAAACGTTTCCTGGATCAGGCACAGAAGTAGGATGTCCATTCGCACTGCCCGTGTGGCACAACTCATAAAGCAGCAGATCAGCGAATCCCTCATGCGCGATATCGAAACGGAGGGATTCGGCCTCATGACGGTGACGGATGTCATGGTGACACCGGATCTCCGCATCGCCAAGGTGTACGTCAGCCATTACCACTCAGGAAAGACCGACGAGGAGATCCTTGCCTTCCTCGAGGAAAACAGCAAGGAAATCAGAATGGCTGTGGGAAAAAGCGTCCGCCTCAAGTTTACACCGGAACTGCGATTTTTTATCGACCAGACACTGGATCGGGTGGAGCGGCTGGAGGAACTGATACGCAAAATTCATGAGGACGAGAACAGTCGTTGACGCGTGCACCGGGGTTCAATACCATTGAACAGTTTGCTTCGGTGGAGGGGGGAGTCCTGCTCCTCGACAAACCATCGTCATGGACGTCCTTCGATGTCGTGAAAAAAGTCCGTGCAACGCTTCGTGTCCGGAAAGTAGGCCATGCCGGCACGCTCGATCCCATGGCGACGGGTCTCCTCGTGCTGTGTTCCGGCCCCATGACGAAGCGCATCGACACATATCAGGCTCAGGAAAAAACGTATACCGGGACGCTGCGTCTCGGGGCCGTCACTCCCAGCTTCGATGCAGAGACTCCCCCCACCGATGAGAAACCATACGATGGTATCAGTACCGAGCTGCTGCGTAACACGACGGTGCAATTCACCGGTGAAATCCGGCAGATACCCCCGATGTACTCCGCAGTCAAGGTCGACGGAAAACGTCTCTACGCTCTCGCGCGAAAAGGCAAGGAAATCGAACGCGAGGCACGAATCGTGCGTGTGCAGCATTTCGACATCGACCGCGTGAACCTTCCTGAGGTGGATTTCACCGTGATCTGCTCGAAAGGGACGTATGTACGGACACTGGTGCACGACATGGGCCAGACATTGGGCTGCGGTGCGTACTTGACCGCGCTGCGCAGGACTGCGATCGGCTCTCTGCAGGTCGCAGATGCCTGGACCATCGATGCAATCGTTCAAGCCACGGAACGATACGTTCCTGGAGGCAGACCACAGGAGGACAACGATGCTCGTTCTTCGGAATCTTGAAGATCTGCCTCGCACCGGTCCGGTCACACTGACGCTGGGAACCTTCGACGGTGTGCATCGTGGACATCGGAAAATCATTGATCGCACGATCGCGATCGCGCGAGACAGCAACACACGCAGTATTCTGTTGACCTTCGATCCTCATCCGCGGGAAGTCATCGGCAGACGAGGTTCACCGACATATCTGCTGACGACGATCGACGAGCGCATCCGGCTTCTCGAGAAAACCGGTCTCGACACCTGTGTGGTCCTGCCTTTCACGCGGGATTTGTCCGTACTCGATGCTGCAGCATTTTTCGAAGAGTATCTTATCCACCGGCTGCATGCCACACATCTCGTCGTCGGTGTCGATCACGCCTTTGGGCGCGGACGGGCCGGCACGGTCCCGGAACTCGAGAGGCTCGGGAAAAAGTTCGGGATTGCGGTATCCATCGTCGGAGAAATGATGATTGACGGCGTGAAAGTGAGCAGTACATCCATACGGAATGCGCTCCTGGACGGAAGACCGAAAAAGGCGGCCGCTTTTCTCGGACGCCCGTATACCCTGTCAGGGATTGTTGTCCGTGGAGAGGGCATCGGTTCCCTGATCGGTTTTCCGACCGCCAATATCGAGATCGGCACGAACAACAAGCTCATCCCCAAAAACGGTGTCTATCTCGTGATGGTACAGAGCGACGGAGAAATCCGTGATGGAATAATGAATGTCGGATTACGACCGACGGTGTCAAAACAGATGCATATTTCCGTGGAAGTTCATATTTTTAATACTTCGGGCGATTTGTACGGAAGACAGATGCGAATCGCTCTGCTTGATCGCTTGCGCGACGAAATCCGTTTCGATTCCCGCGACCAGCTCGTGGAACAGATCACATCGGATATCCTCTTCGCGCGCAG
>JAFGKR010000064.1 GCA_016928515.1 Bacteroidota bacterium
ATGATCGGGATAGAACCGCCCTGCCGCGGTGAATTCCCTTCCCGGGGAATATCCCTGGGGAAAGGCGTCACTATGACTCAGCAGCATCTGCGTCGCATGCCATTGTGTACTGCGCCAGACAGAGCGGTTGTTTTCGCCTCTCATGACCACGGCGTACTCGGTCTCGATTCCGGCAAGCTTGGGAATGGGTATATGTTTCATCATAGCTCCGACTGATATGCAAGAAATGGATGCGACGCGCCTCGCAGCACGGGCTCCACAGCGATGACATCCACATCGTGCGGAAGCGTGATATGGTCACCGATGCTGGCGGGCGTTATCACGCCCATGACTGCTTCACATTCTTCATCTATGGCGGCAAACAGATCCTCCGTCGTGATGCCGTGATGCGGATCACGGAACAGCGCCTTCTGCGACGTCTCCGATCCGTCTTCGGGAAGCTGCCCTGTAATCAATTCCCGTCGGAGTGCACGCATGCATGCCTTTTCGCAGACATTGCGTACCATTGCACCCGAGAGCAGGTGATGCGCCCGGATTGACTGCCGCGTCCCGTCACGATACATGATCGTTGCGAGGGTGCTTTCGTCATCTTCACGAAAGATATATGACACCGCGGCATCGATGATTTCGCGTTGAGTATTTCCCCTTCCGTATGGGATATCCTTCGGGAGATGGATGTTGAATACCTCACAGGCGGCCGCTCTGTCCGGCCGTGGAATGTCGAGAATGAAATCGATCCTCCCGGGTCTCAGCATGGCCGGATCGATGACATCCGGACGATTGCTGGCCGCGATCAAGACGACTTGTCCTTCGGTTGTGAGGCCGTCCAACTCGGAAAGGAAGGTGGGAACGATACTCGACTCTATCGAAGAGGAAATGCGTGAACCGCGTGTGGGGATCAGGGATTCGATTTCATCCCAGAACAGGATCACCGGCAATGATGTCGCGATGGAGATGTCTTTCGCCCGACGGAAGGTGTTGCGTATCGCCCGTTCCGTTTCGCCGACCCACATGCTGAGAAATTCGGGTCCCTTGACATAGAGAAAGTTCTGACGGTGATTCGCATTGCCGTTGTTGCCGGTGAACATGTGCAACGCCTCCCGGATCGCCGCGCGCGCAAGCAATGTTTTGCCCGTACCCGGAGCACCGGTCAACAGGATACCCCGTGGCGGTCTGATGCTGTAGCGCCGGTAGTGCTCCGGGTACCGAAGCGGCCAGAACAACCTCTCCTTGATGATCTCGATCTGATGACTCAGACCGCCGACATCCGAAAAGGATACATCCTCCATGTGATTGAGGAATCCGTTCTGTTCGGCCTCCTCGATGACTTCATATGCAATCGCCGCATCACGTGAGAAGCGCAGCTTTGTGCCGGATTTGATATCGACATCCGCGAGTGTGGCCGACGGTTCGACACAGAGTTGAATCCCGCCGACATCCTTGAGAATGAGTTTGCCGTTCGGGAGCCGGTGATCGAACTCTGCGATTTCCCCCGCCTGATACTGCCCGCGACATCCGAGCACACAGGTCGAGTCGTGATTCAGGACGACGATATCCCCGATGGACAACGTGCTCGGGTCGACATCCGGCATGATGGCGGTTTCAATTCGCTGATTTCCTCCGGCGGAAACGACAGCACGAATTTCCCCGTTGCGTGAGAAGCCGGTCAGGATGCCACAGATGCCGGGCGGTGCGGTCAGCGCCGAGACCTGTTCCCGCAACTCCTCGAGCGACTGTTCCGCCAACGCAACCATGGCCACAAGATCAAGAAGATGCGCCTCGAGTGCGAGATGATTATCCAACCCGTCATCCTGTCGCATCAACTCAAGGATGCGATCCTTGAAGATCTTTCTGGGACGCGACCGGAACTGGTTCACAAGTGCGATAATGGTTTCATCCATTGTCTTCCTCCTCATCCAGAAGAATGATTGTTCTGCTGCGAATATTCCCGTCTCTCCAGCCCCACACACCGATATCCGGCCCCGGATCGCAGTGTGGATCGAGAACGATCGCCAGCATGTACGGGTGTGTAAAGAAGTTTTCATGAATCCAGAGATCGTCCGCCGATAGAAATACCGACGTATTCTGCGACCATGCCGTTGTCGGATTCCGGGTTGCCCCGGGATGGCCGGTATTACCATCCCCGTGCGCCGGCACGAACGGGTGGGAATGATACCAGGCCACAGTGCGTGTATTCCCAGGTTTTCGCTCCATCTCGCTCAGAAACGCCGACCAGCTGTCACTGTTGATGGTTACCTGCGTTGCCGTCGCATCTGTCGTATGCCGTGCCGGATGATGATCGTCGATGACGGCGTAGACGTCATTCGCATGTCCATCCCGATACAGATGACCGGTGAGAAAACCGGCGACTTCCCTGTCGGGGAAAGAGCGCACATGTTCTCGCATTCCTTCCAATACGGATTTCCTGATGAACACCGGATACTCGGTTGCATCCGGCTCGAGAATCACCGGTGATGTTCCGTGTTCAAGCTGAAATACATGCTCGGCACTTTTCCAGATCTGAATTCCGGATTGTATAGTCGCCTCTCCGTTCGGATCCACAGCTTCGTCGCGCACGCCGACCGCCATGATACTGTAGCGAAACAGGCCGGATGCCAGGACGTTCTCACGTCCGGTCATTCGCAGCGCCCGCACCGCCAGGGACTTCAGATCCCGTATCAGATACCGTTTCGTATACTGACCGGACGCAGTCTCGATAACAATATCCAATCCATATATCCGGTTCTCGCTCTCGGCATCGGCAGGATCGACGATGTTCCTGTCGGGAAAACGCGGGATCACGCGGGAGGTGTATTCCTCGCCTGAAGTCAGCACGCCCTTTCTGAGTCCACAAAACATTGTGTCGTATGTAAAGCGGTCGAAATCCGTCTCTCGCAAGGCCGTGCGGACAAGGACATCAGATCCCTCTCCCCGCACATCCGGCTTCGAGGAGGAGACGACATGTGTCACGCCGTTGGACGGATGTACATCGGAAACACTCGCACCGTTCGATCGCATTCGATACCAGTGAATGATGTAGGAATAGTGGTCCATGCTGTGCTTCTCCATTGACGATCAACACGCGGAATTCACCGACGGGACCGGACCGGATCGAATGCATCCGGCCCGGTACGTTCGGTATCACCTTACCCTGGCGTAATGTCGTTCATGATCTCAAGCGTGTCGGACTCACGCACGGATTCCGTCACAACATCGCCGCCGGCCAGCTGCCGGCCAGTTCTGTTGTTCCGCAATCGATATACGAGAGGCCGGGAATCGAGATCATGCCTCGGCAGTCCCATTGACGGCAGAAGCCTGTCCACCAGCTCACTGGCTCGCACGCTTGGCGGAATCTTCGCATGCCGTTTGTTCTGGCCGGAAGATCCGGTAATGGTGACTTCGATCGTTGCAGTTTCAGTTCCCATTGCTTTTTCACCTCCTTTGGTGGGAATGTGAGTGAGAGTTGAAAGGAGTTGTTCCGCGTGCATAGGCTTCCGCAATTTCCGGGGAGAGAAGCGCATGCACATGATTCGACACCGTGGATGTCAGCGACGTGATTGCCTGAACGGCGATGCGGCAGTGCTCCTGCGTCAGGTTCTTCAGCGGGAGCCGCACGAGCAGGCATGGGGTATCGTTTTCGATCGCGGTTTTACAGAAGCGGAGGGATGCATTCAGACGAAGCATCCACAGCAG
>JAFGKR010000318.1 GCA_016928515.1 Bacteroidota bacterium
ATCACCGCAAGCCAGACCTCGTTCGTCGCATAAATTGCGGCCTCACGAGCGGTCGTTCCCCGATCGACATGGCGGGAGATGTTCTCCAGGATGACGATGGCGTCGTCAACCACCATACCGAGAGCGATTGCCAGTGCGGAAAGTGATATGACGTTGATCGTTCCGCCGGTGATGAACAAATAGATGAACGAGACGATGAGGGAAATCGGGATGGTGATCATGACGATGAATGTCGCCCGCCAGCGTCCGATAAAGAATCGCACCACGATGACGACGAACAGGATCGCCCAGAGCATTGTTTCCGAGAGATTGCTGATCGACTGCTTGATGAACACCGAGGTGTCCATGATTTCGTTGATGGTGATGTCTGGTGGCAGATCCTTCTTCAGCTCGGCGATCGCGTTCTTCACCTCTTGTGCAATCTTGACCGTGTTCGCGCCGGATTGTTTCATCACGAACAGTCGCATCCCTTTTTCCCCGTCGATGCGCTCGATAAGCGAGACATCCCTGAGCGTATCACGGACCTGCGCGACATCTCGAAGGTAGACGGATTTTCCCTGGAAGTGACTGACAACGAGATCGTTCAGTTCAGCACTCTCGGTGAATTCCCCTTCGACGCGCAACTGGTAGTCGATCATGCCCATTTTCACGCTGCCGGAGGGGAGGTTACGATTTTCCGCCTGTATCGCTCCGCCGACCTGCTCGATCGTGAGGTTGTAGGCGGCGAGTTTGAGCGGATCCGCTTCGACATATATAGCCCGTCGTGGTACACCGATGAGACTGACCGATCCGATACCGTCGATGCGGTTGAGCGGGTTGATGATCCTTTCATCGAGGATTTTCTCCAGACCGGCGTAGCTTTCGTCGGCGGTGACGGCATAGAACACGATGGGGATCATGCTCATGCTGAACTTGAAAATGGTCGGCCGCTCGGCATCATCCGGGAGTGCATCCTGCACGAGATCGATGACATCCCGTATGTCGTTCGACGCCTCGTCCAGGTTCGTGTCCCAACTGAATTCGAGACTGACGACGGAGACATTGTCGCTCGACACCGAGCGGATATCCTTGAGTCCTTCGACGCTGTTGAGTGCGTCTTCGATCGGACGCGTGACATTCGATTCGATGTCACGCGCGTTCGCACCCGAATACACCGTCATCACGGTGATGGCAGGCGGTTCCATCTCAGGGAACAGATCGATCGGGATATACATGAGTGAGTAGATTCCGAGTACGATGACCGCCGTGAATATCATCGCGGTCGTGATGGGCCGATCGACGGCGCTTCTGTAAATGCTCATGTGCGTATGCTGATTCCAGTGGAGAACAGGGGAATGCGAAAGTGTTTTCTATGAAACGGCGGAAACGGGATGCGTCACTTCCTTACCGTGACCGGGCTCTGATCGACAAGACGCGACTGTCCTGCAATAATGAGGCGATCTCCCGGACGGATCTCCCCGGAAATCAGTTCGAGCATGTCGTCGTGCCGGTCACCGATTTCAACAACCACGCGATGGGCCTTGCCCTCCTTTTCGAGGAACACGTACCGTTCATCGGATCCCTGCAGCTTCATCACTGCGATGGCGGGTGCGACGAGCGCCTGCACGCGATCCAGCAGCATCTCCGCGCGGGCGAACATCCCGGGGCGCAACACCCCATCGGGATTCGCGACGCTGATCTCCACGACGAACGTACGCGTCGCTGGATCGATCGTGGGGTAGACCATCGTCACCGTCCCGCGAAATTCCCTGTCGGGATAGACATCGGGACGGATGGTCGCCGTCATTCCCCTGGTGATGTGGGGGTAATAGCTTTCCGCGACATTGATCAGAACCTTGAGTCGGTCGGTGTTGACCAGCGAGAGGACGGCCGCCTTTCCGACAGCGGTGTTGGGCGCACCCGAATACATCTCCCCGTCTTCATAGTATTTTCCCGACACTGTTCCGGAGAACGGTGCCCGCAGTGTTGTATTTTCCCGCAGGAAAGCGACGTTCGATTTCGTGATTTCGTACTGTGTCACCAGCTGGTCGTACTGGTATTGCGAGACACTTCCAACCTTCCGCAGCGTGTCCAGCCGCTGGTAATCCGTTTCGAGATTTCGGAGCTGTACAAGCGCCTGCTGGAGCTGTGTCCTGTCCATCTCGACGAGGAGCTGACCTTCCTTCACCCGATGGCCCACATCGACGTGGATTTTGTCGATGCGTCCCGGAGTGGCGGGAGCCAGATGTACCTCGCGCGATGCGAGCAGTTGCGCCGTGGACGAGATGCGTCGGGCGATTTCGCGGTGTTCCAGCTGCATGACTCGGACCGGCTCGATGCGGCTGTCCGTTGTGGAGCCCTTTTCGCCTGGAGTGTCTTCAGATGGCGAACAGCCCGCGATGCCGATACCGACGAGGACGGCGATGATCAATCGGGGGATGAAATTCGTTGTTCTCATGTTCGTTGCATATCGTGAAGTGTCGTTGTTGGATCCGTATCGGATGCCGGATCAGGGTTCAAGAGCGCTCTGGAGTTTGTCCAGTGCCACCTGGGCCTGCATGAGCTGCAGCAGTGCGGAATAATAATTGTTCTCCGCCTGGAGAGCGGAGTTGTGCGCCATTGTCAGATCCAGCGCGGAGACCATTCCCTGCCGGAACTTGTTGTTCATGTTGGCGAAGACTTTTTTCGCGACATCCCGGTTTGCCCGCCGGTTTTCATACTGATCAAGTGCGTTGTTCAGATTGTAGCGGAGCTGCTTTTCCCGGATGGCAAGTTCCTGCGTAAGAAGCTCGTGCTGGTTTTGTGCGATCTCCCGATTGAGCTGCGCCTGTTCGATGCGATGAGCGCGGAGTCCGCTCGTGAACAGCGGCAGGCTGAGATTAAGTCCGATGACGTGCTTCGGAGTGATGTCGAACTCCGGCTTGAGCAGTTTTTCCGTAAAGCTGTAGAAGCCCGTTATGGTCGGGAGAAAGGCGGACTGTTCCATCCGCACCGCGCGCTGGGCAATTTCCTCCTGCAGCGTCATCATTCGGTACTCGGGATTCTTCTGCAGGATGAAAGGCCGCTGCAGGCTGGTATGGAAATCCGTGCTCCCGATCATACGTTCGATATTTCCGGTCAGGATAATATCCCGCTCAGCCGGAATACCCAACATCAGGCGCAGCATGTTCAACGAGATCTCCACCTGTCGCTCCGCTGCTTTCAGCGCGTCGTCGATGGTTCCCACCTGGACGGCGAGCTGGTCGTAGTCCAGTTCCTCCGCCATGCCGACATCGACCATCACTTTTGTCTGTCCGAGAATGGTTTGCATGTTCGCGAGATTTTCCTCGAGGCCCTGTCGGATCCGTTCGGAGACCAGACAGAGAGAATATGCTTCGGTTACCTGGGCGAGAATATCCGTGCGGGTTTTCTCCCTGCTGACCCGCATCATCTCGCGGTATAGTTTCGCGGATTGAATGCCGACGATGTAGCTGCCGCTGAATACCAACTGACTGACGGTCACACCCAGATTGCTGGTAGGGTTGAAGGTGATGCGCATACCCGGGAAGTTACCGAGCGAGGCCGAGGACCCGAAAAAATTCGAATAGTCCATGGTGGCGTTCACCTGGGGCAGTCCCTGGGCGACGGTTTCTCTGAGTCGGGCGCTCGCCTCATCGACGGAGAGATCCGCATTGACGAGGGTTCTGTTGTATTCGAGGGCGTACTGCCGTGCGCTGTCGAGACTGAGCCGGAGAGCTTCCTGCGCGTGACTTGCCTGCGGAAATACGAAGAAGGCGCACAACAAGGCGCCGAGAGACAGCACCATGGTGCACAGTGAATGGGGAAACGGGATGGAAAACATCGGGGTGAACCTGATCTGCAATGGAATCGTCATTGTCTTTTTCTCCCTGCTGCGCGGCGGGATCGGCCCGCGGACTCGTTTCCCTCACGAACGGCACGCAATCCCGCCAGCGAGAATTGTATCACATGGGTGATGTAGGCATCGATGTCGAACAGGGGACGGCGCATCTCGGAGGAATATCCTTCTCCGGCAGGTAAACGAACGAGGGGATTCAGACACTGGCTGATGATGCTTGCCGTGCAGAATTCCACCTGTCGATCGGTGGCACGGGATCCGATCAGTTCCCGAACCAGCCGGAGCAGCGTCTGATGCAGTGGACCGACATTCTGCTCCATGACCTTCCGCAGCAGTCCCGTGGGATTGACGAATTCTTTCTGCGCAATCGGAAACGAGACATTTTTCGGATCGGCAATGCGCTGCAGAAGGGCGCGGATGGTGCCGATGAGCTGCTCCTCTGCCGGTGCGTCCGCGCCGACACCACCGTCAGGAGGATGGGCACGCAGCGACTGGGTGAATGCGTAGCTCCAGGCCTCCACGTAGAGGCCCTCCTTGCTGCGGAAGTGATAATTCACTGCGGAAATGTTGGCTCCCGCACGTTCGCAGATGTCCGCCACGGTCGCCGCGTGATATCCCTTCTGCGCGAAAATCTCGCCCGCCGCGCGCAGCAGTCGCGAGCGCGTGTCGCCTTTCGCGGCTTTCCGGGCACTCATGCTCTCACGTGTCTGCTGTTGCTGTCCATGTCGAACGAAGGATGCCAAAAGTGAAACAGTCATTTGAAACGTAAATTTAAAATGAGAATATGAAATTATCAAGTGCATCATGCCGTGCATTGAAACATTCCGGATCATCCAGTACCTTTCCGGGAAGCGAACAGGATTCCATCACACCATCTGACATACCATGCCGCATCTGAGCTTTCTCAAGGGAAGCGGGGACGAAAAGGGGTACGCCGCGATTTTCGTGGATTTCGAAAACGTCTTCTATTATATGCGCAATCAGTATGCGGATCTCCCGGATCTGACCGAGTACACGCTGGAGCTGCTTCGCAACCTTCGGAACTACATGGAGCAGGAGTTGAATCTCCAGCCTATCGTGCGTTTTGCCTATGCGGATTTCGAACGTCTGGCTTCCGCGCCCCTCGGATCCCTGTATCTCATGGGCATCGAAATCCGGAACGTCCTGGGCGCGCAGCACAAGAACGCCGCCGATATGCGACTCTGCATCGATGCGATGCAGGTCCTCTACACACGGCCGGATATTCGCACGTTCGTATTTGTGGCGGGCGATCGCGACTACATTCCGGTGATTCAACACATCCAGACCCAGGCGCGCACAGTAAAAGCGGTCGCCTTCCGCGGCAATCTCTCCGGGGATCTGCTGCAGAATATCGGTGATGAAAATTTCATCGATGCACTTACCTTGCTGGACGAGGAATCGCTCAAACGGCTTGAAAGCGAGGCAGCCTATGCGCGGGAACGGGAGCGGATTCTGGAGGAACGTCGGCGCGTGGAGCAGGAGGAGCGCGAAAAGCAGGGACGTACCGCAGCGACGGAAGTGCTTCCGAAGCAGGAGGGCACGCCCGTAAGCGCCATAACGAAAACTGCTTCCACGGCTGTGGTACAGGCGGATCAACGGTCGGATGTTCCGTCCAAATCCCCGAACAGTGGAGCCACGGAGAAGGAAGTCAAGTCCGTACCCGTACCGTTTGCGAAGCCTGTCGCCCTCATGACCGACGATCAGCGTTTCTGCATCGCCTTTCTGCTGAAGGAATACGGCAATTATCCGGAAATCTATATCGGTCCCTTTCTCCACCGTCTCACCGACGCGATGCCGCATCTCGCCGATTACGAACGGAAGAGCATCCTTCACGACCTCGAACAGTTCGGTGCCATCCGCGTGGAATCCCGCCGCGGGGAGCCGCACGATTACCGTGTGATCATCATCAACTACAACCATCCGGATGTGCGCGAACTGAATCCTGGGTGATTGATCCTCTCTGCGGAGGATGGAGGGACTCCATGAAGAACTCCGTACATCCTCCTGAGCGACAGCAACCACGGGTATTGTGTTTCCGTCTGTTTTGACCGAACGGCCCCGTCAGAGAAGCGGAGACTTCCATATCCCATTCAGGAGCATTCTCCCATGAAACTTCCATCCCTTCAGCAGATCACTGAGGCCTCTCTCCGCTCGCTGGGGCGTTTTCCCTTTGTGCTGACCGTTGCCACTGCGGGAACGATCGCCGCGATCATGACCGTCGAAGCGGAAGCGAACGGGGAGATGACGTCGGCCTTCCGGGTACTGTTTGCCGCGCTGACAGGTGTGCCGTTTCTCATCGGACTGAAGCTCCTGGCGGAAAAAAGAAGCTGGAGTACCGCTGTCGACGTCTCCGTCCAGATCTGCGCACTGCTGCTGCTCGCGGCCTATGCATGGTCACTTCCGGCCTACATACCTGCGGCGCCGGCGGTTCACGTCATCCGTCTGCTGCTGATCGTTGCGGGCATGCACCTGTTCGTCGCAGCGGCACCGTGGACGGGACGCGGTACGATCAATGGTTTCTGGCACTACAACAAGATCCTCTTTCTGCGCTTGCTGACTGCCGCGCTGTTCGCACATGTGCTGTACGCCGGACTCGCCATCGCGCTTGCAGCAGTGGAGAATCTCTTCGAACTGGAAGTTCCGGGCGAACGCTACGCACAACTGTGGATGCTTCTCGCGGGCATGTTCATGACATGGTTCTTCCTCGCCGGCATGCCGTCGGATCTCGACGTGCTGGACAAGGAGGAGGACTATCCGAAGGGCTTGAAAGTTTTTTCCCAGTACGTACTTTTCCCGCTTGTCCTCATATATCTTGTCATCCTCGTTGCCTACAGCGGCAAGATCATCATCGCGTGGAACTGGCCGTATGGATGGGTCAGCCGTCTTATTCTCGGGTACTCAGCAGTGGGACTGTTTTCTCTCCTGCTTCTGCATCCGATCCGCGAACGCGCGGAGAACAAATGGATCATTTTCGCCTCACGCCTGTTCTTCATTTCGCTTCTTCCATTGCTGGTGATGTACTTCCTCGCAGTCTTGCAGCGGCTTTCGGATTACGGTTTGACAGAGAGCCGTTACATCGGCATCGTCATCGGCGTGTGGCTGACCGTGATCACACTGTATTTCCTGTTCAGCCGGGGGAAAAATATCAAGAGCATTCCCATCACGTTATGTCTGCTTGCGTTCGCGATCTCCGTCGGTCCCTGGGGCGCGTTTGCTGTATCGGAGAACAGCCAGGTGACGCGCCTGAAGGGCATGCTCGAGAAAAACAGTATGTTCGAGGGCGAAAAGATCCGCAAAGCAGCTGCGGAAGTATCCCCGGACGATATCCGGGAAATCAGCGCCGTTCTGCAGTATTTGCACGAGATCCATGGCTTTGCTGCGATCGGGGATTGGTTCGAGGAATCCCTGCGCCATATTCCCTCACAGGAGACACAACCCATCGGCCAATCCGAATGGAAAGCTCCATCCGACGTCGCGAAGATGATGGGACTCGAGTATGTTGCCGGACGCATGGCCGCGCCGGGTGGGAGAGTCACCTATCGGGCCTCCCTGGACGACATCATGATCATCGCCGGCTATGATGCAGCGCTTCCGCAGCATTCCTTCGATCTCGAGAACACCGAGCGCTCGGTCAGTCTGGATGATGTTTCCTTCCACCTCAATCCTTCCCTCGATACGCTGACATTCATCCATGAGCCGGAAGCAGAAGTCGCGGACACCCTCGTCCTGCCGCTTCGACCGGTGACTGA
>JAFGKR010000319.1 GCA_016928515.1 Bacteroidota bacterium
AATACTGTGCGGCCATCTCACTGGCTAGCGCATCCACATCCCCCTCGTCGAACTGAGCGGCAAGCACTTCCTCGATGATGTCCGCCGCGACACCTTTGCGCCGCAACTCCGCACGCAGCAATGCCGGAGCCCGGGGACGCAGCAACAGCCGGTCCCGCACCCACGCCTCGGCGAAGGACCGATCGTCAATCAACCGCACGCGCCGGAAGACCTCCACGGTCTCCTCGATCACCTCCTCGGGGAATTCCTTCTCACGCAGACGCTGCCGCACTTCCCGTTCCGAGCGCATGCGCATCCCGATGTAGCGCTCCGCCACCCGTTTCGCCTGTACCCCCTGATCGTAACGCTCGATCTCCGCACGACGCGCGTCGTCCAGCTCCATCCCCTTGTGTAATCCGAAACGATACACCGCTTCGTCGTTCAGCCCGAAAGCGAAATCGCCATCGAGGTACACCGACACCCGATGGCGATTCTTTTTCTGCCGTTCAATTTTCGTGATCACCATATCACTGGATCAACACATGATATCACTGCGTCATTGGGAAATCAGCGAACTGTAGCGCGTGCGCACCGAATCCGTGTACATCGCGCCGAAAATCCCCACACCGTTGCGCACGTTGGAAACGTCCGGCCGATCCTGGCGCACCGACACCGGATCGTCGAAACCACGTACGAGCTTGTAATAGCTGTACACGAACACATCCAGCGAATAGGCCGTCGCCACGATGTCGCGGCCGGCGACACTGTCGATGGTGCGCAGATCGCCGTACGTACGCTCGATATTGAAAGAAGGGAAGTTCACCTCCGTCTGCCGCGACGGATCGGAGAACAGCCACTCCTGCGTGTCCCCGTCATAGCGCACCGGTACCTCGCGCCGCACCTCGACATCCGTCCCGCCGATATTCTTTGTCCCGACAACCCACAGGCGGAAATACCATGCACTCGGCCGAAATGCGGTGTTCTCCACCGCCGAGACCTTCACGCCATTCACCATGGCCTGCAGTCGCACATAGGAACGACTCGGCACGGTCGTCCGCGCCGTGATTTCCTTGAAATCCGGAACGTTCACTTTCAGATTGTAGGTCACGCCTTCCATCGGACGAAGATCCGAATTCACCCACACCATTTTCCGCGAACCGTCGCTCAGCGTGATCAGCGTGTCGTGAAACACATGGCGACCGCGATCGCTGGTCACCTCCACCGTCGCTTCGGTAATCTCCCGCCGGCCGATGGGGTTTTCGGGATTGGCCAGCTCGGCGTCGTACGTGCTCTCCAGCCGCACCACCTGATACGGAGCGGTGGGATCCAGCACGCTGAACACCACGATGCGCTCCTCGTACGGCGCCTTCGGGGAAAAACTGTCTTCGCATCCGGCCAGAAGGATCAGCGCCGGGAGGAAAAAGGAAGCGGATATTCTCTGCAACAACGGAACCAAGGATACCTCGGAGTTCGGAATACAGTGCAACAAATACGCACCGATCACCTGTACGATGCAAGGCAAATCAATGCACAGAAAAGAAATGTACGCAGAATCAGAATCCGATGAAACCGAAAATACTCGACGAAGTGGAGTCGGAGGTCATCGCCCCGAATACGCCCAATCCCCCTTCGATATACGACACATCCGGCAGATCCAGCCGCACGCTGACCGGATCGTCGAACCCGCGAACCAGCTTGTAATACCGGTACATCTGTTCATCCATGCCGTAGCCGTGCAGATACAACCGCCGCGCAATCACCGAATCCTCGGGCTGTTCGTTCATTTTCATGAAGTACTCGATGGTGGCCGGAAGGAACATCAATGTTCCCTCACGCGAGGGAAGCGGATATACCCAGGCGTTCTGCGTGCTGTTGAAATTCAAGGGGATTTCGATCCGCGGTTTCACCGTGTCGCCCGACGGCAGACGCTTCCAGGTCTCGGACCAGACGCGGTAATAAAAACCCTCGGGCGGGACGGCGAAGGATGTCACCCCGTGCGTCACACGGACCATTCCCGGACTACCGGGCGGACGATAGCGCTCCGCACGCACGTACAGGCGAGACGGCACCGTCACCCGCGCATGCAGCAGATTCTCGCCGGGAATGCGCACCTCCAGACGATACGTCCGCTCGTTCAGCGGGTGAAAATCCCGGTTGATCCAGGCGTGCCGCGTGCTCCCGTCCGCGGCGGTGAGCAGCGAGTCATGAAACATCCAGATCTCGCTCCCATACAGGATGCGCACATCCGCTTCCTCCACTTCCCGCGGCGTAAGCGGACGCAGATCCAGGCCCAGCTCCGCATCGTAGCTGCGGAAGATCAGGACGGACTGATACGGCTGTGCGTCATCGAGGATGCAGAAAACCGCGATCTGGGGTTCGAAACCCGCCTTGGGAGTGAAATCGTTCTCACAGGCCGTGACGAACAGCGCCACGGCACAGACGAGAAAAAAGGTGCGTCTGCCCATTCGGACTCCGTTACTTCTTCTTTCCCTTGCCCGAAGCTGTGTCCGCGGCATCATCCTCCCCTTCAGCGTCGGCATCACCGGCGGCGGATTTGGCGGCTGCGGATGCAGCGGGGGGAGCATCAGGCACGGGCACACCGATACCGAGTTCGCGTTTTACGTGTTCCTCGATGGTCTTCAGCAGATCGGGAGTTTCCTTGAGGAATTTCCGCACGCCTTCGCGGCCCTGTCCCAGCCGCTCGTCACCGTAGGAGAACCAGGAGCCGCTCTTCTGCAGGACACCACATTCCACGCCGACATCCAGCAGGTCGCCGATGCGGGAAATACCCTCATTATAGAGGATATCAAACTCCGTTTCCTTGAACGGCGGTGCCATCTTGTTCTTCACCACCTTGACGCGCACGCGGTTGCCGATGATATTGCCGGCATCCTTGAGCACATCCTTGCGGCGGATGTCGAGGCGCACGGAGGCGTAGAATTTCAGCGCATTTCCGCCCGTCGTCGTTTCGGGATTCCCGAACATGATGCCGATCTTCGAGCGCAGCTGATTGGTGAACATCACCGTGGTTTTACTCTTGCTGATCGCGGCGGTGAGCTTGCGCAGTGCCTGCGACATCAGGCGCGCCTGTGTGCCCATGGTGGGATCGCCCATTTCGCCTTCAATTTCCGCACGCGGCACCAGCGCGGCGACGGAGTCGATCACGACCACGTCGATGGCATTGGATCGCACGAGTGTTTCGCAGATCTCCAGCGCCTGCTCGCCGTACTCCGGCTGCGAGACGAGGAGATTGTTCACATCCACACCGATCTTGCGTGCGTAACCGACATCCAGCGCATGCTCGGCGTCGATGAAAGCGGCCATGCCGCCGCTGCGCTGGGCTTCGGCGACGATATGCAGACAGATGGTGGTCTTGCCCGACGATTCCGGACCGTAAATCTCCACGATGCGGCCGCGCGGGATGCCACCGATCCCGAGCGCCACGTCGAGGGAAATCGACCCGGTGGGGATGGTCTCGACCTGCGTGATCGCGCCGTCTCCCCAGCGCATGATCGATCCCTTCCCGAAATTCTTCTCGATCTGCTGGACCGCAAGATCGAGCGCTTTCAGTTTGCCGTTGTCTTCAGACATTGTTGAACCCTTTGATTGGTGAAAACGTCCCCGCTGTTATTCCCCGGGTGTCAGTTCGATGCGTGCTCGTTCTCTATGTACAGCTCCCTGAGGCGTGAGCGTGCTCTCCATAACGCGGACCGCGATGAAACGAACCGGGACAGGAGAAAAGCTACACGCTTCGAGCGCATTTTCCAAACCGATGGTATCGCTGTGCTGCTTGACGCGTCCAATGGTGAAATGGGGAGTGAAGGATTTCCGTTCGCGTTCGATGCCGTGCCGTTCGCAGGTCTCTTCCGTGATACGTTGCAGATCGAGCACCGGCTGCAGCATCTCCGTGAATCCCAGCCAGACGATACGCGGCCGTTGGAGGGAGGGAAACGCGCCCGTGCGGTCGATGCGCGCATCGATCGGCGGGGAGGGATGGATGGAGGAGCGCAGCTGCGCTGTGATCGCATCGAGTGTTGCCGGCTCCACATCGCCCAGGAATTTCATGGTGATATGAATCTTGTCCGGCTGCTCCCATCGAATGGAGGGATACCGGGATTTCAGGCAGGCGATGAACGCGGACATCTGCTCGCGTGCGGATGAATCGGGGTAGAGGGCGATGAATGATCGGATGGTCTTGTGCATGGTCGAAGATAACGAAATCGAGGGTGAGATTTTGTCAGATTACACGGAGAATCAGAACACAGATTTGCGCAGATTCATGCACAGATTTGCACGGATTGTTTTTTTGATCAGGATGTCCGTGCGGATGGGGTGGATCATGTGCGATACGATGGGATTTCGGGTTTCTCTATCGAATGACACGTCGAATCCCCCTCTGCATGTTGGTGACATTGAAGTTCAGGATGAGTCCCAGGCGGCGCTCTGTCAGACGCAGATAGGTGAGTAACTGCGCTTCATGGACTTCGAGTATCTCATCGACAGATTTTACTTCTATGATGAGTTCATCGTCCACGAGGATGTCGATGCGGTATCCGATATCCAGCTTCACGGATTTATAGATGAGCGGAAGCCCAAGTTGAGTGCGCACGGATCTTCCGGATTGCGTGATCTCGTAGGCCAGACAATGCTCATACACCGATTCGAGCAGACCGGGACCAAGATTCGAATGTACACTGTACGCGCATCCAATAACCGCATATGAGATTATATTCAAATGTTCGATGTTCATCAGATCTCCCCCATCTGAAAATACGCTGATACGAAATTACCGGCCCGCTCCACCTTGTACAAGGCACTTCGAAAGGACCTGGTTCTTCGCACCCAACTCCGTCGACATCGGTACAGATGTGCTCATCGAAAAAACAATCCGTGCAAATCTGTGCATAAATCTGGGTTAATCTGTGATCTGATTCTTTGTGTAATCCTTGATCTGATTCTCTGTGTAATCCTCTTAAATCTCCCTCTCCGCTGCTTTCAACAACCGGTTCATCACCGCTACCCCTATCCCCTCCGCCGCGATCCCGGGACACAGAATCACCCCCACCCCCTCTGCATCCAGCGCGCGAAGCCCGGCATATATCCTCCGTGCGTATTCCACCGGCGTCCCGTCGCCCAGGGAGAAGAAGGCCGCTTCCCCCATTCCCTGCATTGCCTCCGGAGCCAGCAATCCCACCCGCTTCCCCGCGGAGAGTTGCTTCGCCACGGCATCCGCCAGCACCGATGCACTCTCCGCATGCTGCGGCGACACCACCACCAGCGACGCCTGCGGCGCGTAATGACGGTACTTCATGCCCGGCGACAGCGGACGCTCCGCATTCGCATCCGCGAAAAGGACGCGGCTCTGTATCACATCCTCCAGATCCTCGCGCGTGACGGTGCCCGGACGCAGGATGGTGGGAATCGCGGAAGTGAGGTCCAATACGGTGGACTCTATTCCCACCGGACACTCACCGCCATCCAGAACGGCGCTGATTTTCCCCTGGAGGTCGGCGAAGACGGACGACGCATCCGTCGGACTCGGCCGCCCCGAGAGATTCGCCGACGGCGCCGCCACCGGCACACCCGTCTGACAGAGCAGGTTACGCGTGATTTTCAGATCCGGCATGCGCACGGCCACCGTTTCGAGTCCGGCCGTCACCACGTCGGGCACCGCCGCATTATGCCGCACGATCAGTGTCAGCGGACCCGGCCAGAACTCGTTGACCAGTTCTCCGAACAGATCCGGCACTTCCTGCATCAGTTCGCGCGCCTGCCGCGGATGATGCACGTGCACGATCATGGGATTGTCACGGGGACGCCCCTTCACCGCGAACACCCGCAGCACCGCCTCCTCGTCGAACGCATTCGCGCCCAGTCCGTACACGGTTTCCGTCGGGAAGGCAACGATGTGTCCTTCACGCAGCAGCCGCGCGGCGGTCTGGATGCTCCGCGTGCGCGTTGATGGGTCTGTTGTCAGGTACAGGGTTTCCATGACATACGCGGGAATAGAGTGATCATAGACGATGTCAACCAAGTGCAAAATACAAAGTGCAAAGTGCAGATCTCAGCCAACCGACCCTGCACTTTGAACTTTGCACTTTGCACTTCTCTTTTCAAATCCGCAATGACGCGGTCTGCTATCTACAGCTGTTAAAACAACGATTCCTGCCTCCCCCGCTTCGCCTTTTTCTTCACCGGCCCGATCTCCTCCATCATCATGTCGAACGCTGATGTGATGAGACCGGTGATTTCGCTCCGAATATGGGGGATGCCGTCGCGAACGTCGGCTGCGAGCAGCGCGGCGACTCTGGCGAAAGCCTTGGCGAGAACGAGCACGCGCACGATCTCCTGCTCGCTCCATTCCGCGAACAGGATGGAATACTGCAGCGAATTGCCGCCGATGAAAACGAGACGCACGCCCAGCGGCTGCGCGGCCGCGGCGAGCAACTCCCATCCCACGTAGACGCGCACAAGCATACCGGTGAGCAGGTACCGGTCGTCCTCGATCAGGATACGCAGCTCCTCGCGGAAGCCCTCCTTCAGAACGCGGGACGGCAGCGGATCGAAGTCGTCAAAAAGGTGCAGGAGGTCTTCGCGTTCATCGTCCTCGAAACGCACGCGCTGCACCGTTTTGCCGGCGACGCGGTAGAACATGCCCGCCTCCTCGACGAACGGATGCCATCCGCCGTCGGACACCAGATACTTCGCCGCTTTCGACAGGCGCGATATGGGAGTCTGCTGGTACCGCATGAGAATCCCAAAATAC
>JAFGKR010000320.1 GCA_016928515.1 Bacteroidota bacterium
ACGGGGACTGCTCATCGATCTCGCCTACCGGTGTGGCGATGGATAGCCGGCCGTTCGCGGTATGCCGCATCGACACTGCGCCGTCGTAGCGGAGACGGATCTGCGAGGGATCGCCGCCGGGCCGGACGATGAATTCATACTTGGTCCTTCCCTGTGCCGCGGCGAACACCATGTCGATATCATCGTACACGTTTTCGTACACGATGCGCGCGTAACTGCGCACATGCGTGATGCCCTGTGGACAATGGGGATAGTAGTAATTGCTGTACGCGGGAAGTTTCTCCTCCGTGCGAATGCGTACAACGGGGTTGCTGCCCACGAGCTTCATGTCCACGCGGTATGTGGAGAGCCCGGGAGCGGGTGGGACAGCGGGTCGTGACGGAACGGACACGGCGTCTGCGACCGGTCCGACCTGCCCTGGAGATTCCGTTGCCGATTCCCGAAATACGTAGCTCACGCCGGCGGCGGTGAAGAACAGCCGTGCCGCGCCTGCATCCGCGGTGTACAGAATATCGGGACGGAGCCTGCCGTCGGTATCCACGATCTGTCCGCGATTCTCCGTGAAGCAGACCGGACGACTTTCAACTGGTTTCCCAGTTAGCGATGCTTTCCCGTTCATCTCACCGCGCAGTGGAGATCCGGCCCGAATGGCGGACAGAGGGAAGAGGCAGCAGAGAAGGATGAGAACGATCGAGAACGTGAGAGCGTGGCATACAGTATTACTGGGTGGCGGGATTGATAGCATGGGCATCTCGTCCGGAATAAAACATGATGGTCTCACGAAGCGGACTGGTACGTGTGTCTGCGGAGTGTGCGTCATGATGAAGCGATTTTACGAGTACAGGGTAAAATATCCGTAAATCAGCAAAAATCCGCATGCCGGCTCTGCCTGTTTTTGGATGACGGAATGAGGAGTCCCGCCGGGCGATGATTGCCCGTTGCCGCTTGCTTCTGTCCCCGGGGGAGTGTACTATTCATCACAAGAGTATTCTCTCTCAATATCTTTGTCCTGTTCTGCTGTTTTTCCCACAGGTATGCTTGAATGCATGGCAGGAATGACGGGTTTCGAGTCACAGGCCGTGTCGTGTGCGGTCGATGCGAATGTGGGGATTCAATCGAGCAGCCGGCTGCTCAGGAGAACGCATGAGTATCAGGGTACTGCTCGCGGATGACCATCGCCTGATGCGTGAGGCGCTGCAGAGCGTCCTCGAAAAAGAACTCCACATCAAGGTGGTCGGACTCGCGGGAAACGGCCGTGAGGCCGTGGACATGACTGCGGAACTGAAGCCCGACGTGGTGGTGATGGACGTGCACATGCCCGTGCTCAACGGCATCGACGCCACGCGGGAAATCGCGGCCGCCTCGCCGGAGACGCGCATCATCGCCCTGTCCATGTCCAATGACAGCCTGTACATTGCAGAGATGTTCCGTGCGGGCGCACACGGCTACGTCATCAAGCATGCCGCCATCCACGAGCTGGAAAACGCCATCAGGACAGTCGTGACCGGCCGCCGGTACGTCAGCGGTGAGGTCACCGATGTGGTCATCGACGACTATTTGCGGCATCTCGAATCCGATGTCCATGGCCCGATCGACAGCCTGACCCCGAAAGAGCGCCAGGTGCTGCAGCTGATTTCCGAGGGACACTCGACCAAGGAAATCGCCGATCTCGTCTGCGTTTCCGTTTCCACCGTCGAAACACACCGCCGCCATCTCATGAACAAGCTCGGCGCCCACTCCGTCGCCGATCTGACAAAACACGCCATTCGCATGGGCCTGACCCAGCTCTGATGTGTCTCACGGATTTCGCAGCATGGAATCACAGATTCCGTGATTGAGCGTCGCACACCGGCGCGATAAATTCTCTCATATCCGCTTCGGATATTCATGCGCATGCGGTTTTCCCCATATCCATGGTGCAGGAGAATGATGAAACCCGTGATCCCCATAGTGGTCCTGCTGCTGGCGGCATTTCCATGCGCCGCGCAGACGGACAGCGCGAAGGGAGCGCTGGAACAGGAATTCCACCGGCTCGTGCAGGAGGCAAAGGACAAGGACTCCGCGCTGACCGCACTGAACCGCGAGCAGGTCCATGAGCTGACCGAACGCTACGAAGAGGCACGCGAGGAGCAGCAGATCGCGCTCTTCGAACGGGAAAAGCGGCAGCGGGATCTCCGGCTGGCGCAGCGGGAGGACGAACTCATGCGCCGGAGAATGCAGCGGGAGGAGCAGGAACGCGACATCCGCCTGCTCGCGCGCGAGAAGGAAATCCGGCAGCTCGAACTCGAAAGCAGGGAAGCGGAATTACGTCGTCAACAGGAATTGATGTTTCGACAGAACGAAGAGCGCATCCGCCGGAAGGACACACTCCGCATGCAGACATTGCGTATGGAGCGTGAGTCGATGCTGCGCGGCATCACGGGAGCGGGATTGCTCGCCGTGCTGCTCTTTCTCGGGGGGGGATACTGGAATTTCCGCAGCAGGAGGGAAGCCGCGCGTCTGCGGGAGGAAGCGGCCGCGAATCGTGTCCATCTCGTGGAGGCAAAAGCATTCGCCGAGGCAGCGGCGGCGGAGCAGCGGGAGAGAACCGCGCAACAGGAATTCACCGCACGTCTCATCGTTGCGCAGGAGGAGGAGCGCAGCCGCATCGCCGGAGCCCTGCATGACGGAGTTTCGCAGGACCTCATCATCATGAAATTCCGTGCCACGATGGCGCAGGACGAAGACGGCAAGGCGCAGGAGCATCTCGCGGAAATCGTCAGTGCGGCGGCGGACAGCATCGAGGAGGTGCGCCGCATGTCGCGCGATCTGCGTCCTTCACAGCTCGAACGCGTCGGACTCACGGCGACGCTCGACGCCATCCTGCGGAAGGTGCGGGAAAGTACGGCCCTGGCGGTCGATGCGGAGATCGATATGGTGGACGGACTGTTTTCTCCGGAAGAGGAAATCGGGCTCTACCGCATCGTGCAGGAGGCCATGAACAATATTCTCAAGCACGCCGGGGCGCAGCGGGTGGAGGTGCAGCTGCGCCGTGAGGATAATCGGCTGCACTTGCTGATCCGCGACGACGGTGCCGGTTTCGATCAGACAGCGCGCGAGGGAACAGGACTCGGCCTTCGCGGCATGCAGGAGCGTACCTACATGCTCGGCGGAACGCTGCACATCGAAAGCGCTCCCGGCAAAGGCACGACACTGCGCGCGGAATTTCTCCTGAAGCCAATTCCAGTGGGGGATGAGGCGTGAATCGGAGAATAGCAC
>JAFGKR010000321.1 GCA_016928515.1 Bacteroidota bacterium
CATCTGAAAGAGAAGCGCTATTTCAACACCGTCATCTTCCTCGTCACCCGCTTCCCGTCAAACACGAGGTGGTAGAAGTACGCACCGGAGGGGAGTCCGGTGGCGTCGAAGAAAATGTGATGGGCACCGGCGTGCTGGATGCGCTCGACCAGGGTTGAAACTCGCGCGCCAAGTGCGTCCGTGACAAAGAGTTCCGTCTTTCCGGTGAATGGAAGGGTATAACGAATTGTTGTGACCGGGTTGAAGGGATTGGGATAATTCTGTGCCAGCGTGAAGTCGAGGGCCGAGGCATCCCGCAGCTCCACCGGGATCTCACGGGAATACTCGATCCTTCCGTCATAGTCGATCTGCTTGAGGCGATAGCGGACTAGCGGTGCATCCGGCAGTCTGGTGTCGATATGATGGTATGCCTGCACCGCGGCGCTGCTGCCCGCTCCGTCGATGAAGGCGATTTCTTCCCACATCCCCGCATCCGTGCGTCGCTCGAGACTGAAGCCACGATTCGCTGTTTCGAAGGAGGTCCGCCAATCCAACCGAACGCGGTCACCGTCACGTCGCGCCGCAAAACTCACCAGTTTCACCGATGTGACGACGGTCAGTGCATAGATACTGCGGCCATGCGTCGCGGCGTACAGTGTTCCGGTGGCGGGATGCAGCTCCAGATCGACGACGACGACCTTCGGCATGCCTTCGGCGAGAATTTCCCAGGTCTCTCCGCCGTCTTCGGTGACGTAGACACCGAAATCCGTTCCCGTGAACAGGTTCTTTGGATTGCCGGGATTGATCTCCAATGCGTTCGTCGGGATGGCGGGAAGGTTGCCGGAAATGCCGGCCCAACTCTCGCCGTTGTCGGTCGACCGGTAGACACTCTTGCTGATATACCCTCCGACGCTGGCGTACACCGTATGGACATCCACGGGATCAAAGATGATGTCCGTCACAGAACGCCCGCTGGGAAGTCCTTCCGACCGTTTCTCCCACGAACTGCCCGCATCTCCGGTTCTCCAGATCGCACCGTCGCTGTATCCCACGTACATGATGTCGGGATTGATGGGGGAAATGGCGATGTAGTTAATGCTGCGGGAGGAATCCATGTTGCCGTGGAAGGGGAGCCAGAGTGTACCGCGGTTGGTGGTCTGGTACAACTGTTTTGTCGTGGCGGTGAACAGGATTTCCGGTTTCGTCGGATGCTGTGCCACTGGAGTGACCCAGATGCCGCTGCGCCACAAGCCGGTGTTGATCTGTGTCCAGTTTCGACCGCCGTTGGTGCTGCGCAGATGAGCACCGTTCTGGTATTCCGCGTACATGACCAGTGTATCCGCATAATCGAGAATGCAATATCCACCGTCTCCGCCGGTTTCATGTTCCCAGAGCTCCCCGAAAATCGGACGGCGGTTGGATCCGTTGTCCTGCGTCCCGCCCATGATGATATCGGGTTTCGGCAGCGACACTCCCAGTTCGTAGAATTGCGTGATGGGCAGATTGTCGTTCTGGCTCTCGAATGTCGTGCCGCCGTTTCCGGAGATGTACATGCCACCGTCGTTACCGAGATAACAGATGTCCGGCGCGACAGGGGAGTACTCGATGGCGTGCTGGTCGACGTGGACGCCACCGACAGGGGAGAAACTGAGTCCGCCGTTCAGGCTCAGGTACAGCCCCACACCGCCGACGAGAAGACGATCGGGATCCGTCGGATGCACACCGATCTCGCAGTTGTACCATCCATAGGTGTTGAAGAAGTTCGGCGGATTTTCCGCGGGGAGCGTGCGGAACCAGCTCTCGCCGCCGTCGGTGGATTTCATCAGCGCGAAGGTTTTGTTCTTGACCGGATCCTTCGCTCCCACGATGATCGCATAAAGGATATCGGGTTGGGAAAGACAGAGATCGACGGCCAGGCGACCGATGGAATCGGAAGCGATGCCCATGGACAGATTCACCCACGTCGCGCCGTGGTCGGTGGACTTCACCACGCCGGTTCCCTGCACGCCGGCGTACATGACGGAGTCGATGTTCGGATGCAGAACGAGATCGTGGATCATCCCCGTGCGTACCCGCTCCCAGCTTCCGCCACCGTCGGTGGTGCGGTACAGGCCCTGCCGGGACGCGGCGAGAACAATATCCCCGTTCGTTTTGTGCACCTTGATCGCGCCGATATTCTTCGCTGCCGCCGCACCGGAGAGCAACCAGGTTTCCCCGGCATCCGTGGACTTGACGACACCGACGCCGGGATAGGAATCCGCACTGCCGTTCGCCTCGCCGGTACCGACCCAGATGACATCGGGATTGTTCGGATCGATGTCAATACTCCCCATGGCCAGCGTCGGGAGATCATCGGATATCGGGTGATATGCGTATGCCAGACTTGTCCCGTTTACACTTTTCCAGACACCCCCGTCCGCGGCGGTGAAGTAGACGATGTCGGGATCGGTGGGATGAATGGCGACGCCTGTCAGCCGGCCGCCGATGTTCACCGGACCGACATTCGTCCAGGCGGAGGAAGCGTATCGTCCCTCTTTCGCAAGAAAGACACGCGGTTTGTGGACCGACATCGCTCTGCTTTCCTTCCAGGCCTGTTCACGGATGCCCTCCGGTATGGTGCCGTCCGGATCCAACCGCTGGTCGCGGAACCAGCGATACCGTGCACGGATCCATTCCTCGCTGTCCCGGTAGAGACTGAGGGTCTCTTCCGGCTCAACGGAATTGTAGGGGATGTTCTGCGCAGGAAGGGAAAAGGAGAAGATGCAGATCAGGAAAAGTGACAACGCGGGAACGGAGAGCTTCATGCCCGGACCTCGACTGTGTGCGATATTTTTTTTCGGGACCTGCGACGGACTGATCGCAGATTTTGTCAATCAAAAAATATCCGCACTTTCCAGTCGATTTTCAAGGAAAATCGTCAGGGCAGAGAGCGAATTTCCAGCGTGTTCATGTCGATCTCGACATCGCCTGTCGCTGCGTGAATGGTCAGGATGCCGCTGCCGCGTTTTCCGCTGAGCCGGGGGCTGGAGAACAGCATTCCGTCGGGGATGCGTGGCGTGCTCCCGTTCACTGTCCGGATGCCACGGTAACGGAATTCCAGCCCGTCACCGTCGGGTGTCGTGTACCGTACTGTCCGGTCCTCAGCAAAGCTGCTCAGATCGACCGCGGTCGCATGCACACGCCGGATAAACGATGAGAAGGATCCGACATCATCCCGGCCGGTAACATACACGACTACCCCGTTGCGTTTTTCCCCTGAAACAAAGCGCTTGCCAAACATCCCGTCCGCGAGGCGATACGCACCGAAAGGGTACACCGCGAGGTACACATCTCCCGCATGGATCGTGATCCAACCGGTCTCGAGGGAATCGACATGCATGGAGTCCGGTTTCAGCGGGAGAAAGCCTGCAAGTACGGGGAAGCGGGAGACCCCCCCGATATCGTAAAGGGCGATAAGTGTGTTTTTATACTGGAACACATCCTCGTAAGGGGATCCACCGACAGTTTTGGTGAGCGTTCCCCAGTACGGATCGAGGCTGCTCACATTGCGAAAGGTACGATCTTCCCCATGTGGCAGGAAGGGTGTCAGTGCATTCGGATCGGCATACGGCTGCATGAAAAAGAGTGTCGAGGGTCGCTCGGGGTCGTCGTTGATCCACGTGACATCCCAGCTGTGCTGCTCCAGGGGCTGAATCAGTCCACCGGGGATAGAGCCGATGGCGTACAGCGGGTCCATGTAGGTATAGCGGATGACCGAGTCCGCTGTCTCCGCCAGGCCGTTGTCGCGGATCCGCACGGCGGGACGCTTTCGTTCCCACGATTCGAAGGGCTCACTGCGCCGTGTCGCCAGCTCCACGATTGCCGGATGCGGTTCGAAATCACTGAGAGCGGCAAAGAACTGCTCACGAGAATAGAGGCGTGGACCGTCACCGAAATACAACCAGGAAATGCTCGACATTTCCGAGGAGATCGGCTGCATGGCGGAGAGCAGATTCTCTCTTGCATGCGCGCCGACGTAGTTTCCGTTGAGGTGGTCATGGGCGAAATCCGCAAGCAGCCACTGCGCCATCAGCGCCGCACGGGTGCGCATGTCCGCGTCCGGTGCAAAATCACGCAGGAGAAGCATGGCGGTGAAAAACACGGCACCGTAGGTGGGAGAGTCGAATTCCCGTTGTCCCTGCTCCGTGGACTCGCGTATCCAGTGCAGCAGAAACGCGTAAGCGTCCCCTGTGTTTTCCTCCCTGCTGCGTCCGTTGAAGAAGACGGCATCCTCCGGAAAACGGGGGGCAGCGAGATACAGGGCGGTGTAATATGCGACCTTCTCATACTCCGCGAAAAAGGGTCGAACGGGAAACTCGGTCCAGATGTACTGCACCCGTTCCGTGAGCGAGTCGGGGAGCAAGGGGCGCAGGTGCAGCCAGGACGCCGTAAGACGGAAGCGCTCCATGATCTCGGGGGACGTCCCCTGTGTGAAACGGTCGAAGGCGGCGATCCCTTCATCGCGCGTCTCCTCGCGCAGCGTCAGCGCCGTGACGGATGCGAAATGCACTCCGACATCCTCGTGCGTGAAAAACGCGCGTATGGAATCCTTTCGCTGGGCGATCGAGAGTTGCGCCGTGGCGGTTGACGTACAGCAGGCGACAAGGAGAAGGAGAGACAGAAGTTTCATCTTCATCGGATTTGAATGTCCGTGACATAGCCGAGACGGATGGAGAACGGCTGCCAGCTCTTCCCGCGATTGGCGGACATGAACGATCCGTTCTCCGCCCCCGCATAACACCGGTCCGGATGATCCGGATCGAAACACAGAGCAGTGATGCTGAAATTCGTCAGGCCGCCCCCGGAAAGTTCCCAGGTAGTTCCGAGATCGCTGCTGCGGACGACGCCGACACGTTGCGTGCCGATCAACAGCGTTGTCCGTTCACGTGGATCGAAGGCGGCACATTGTACCTGGGGGAATTGCAGACCGGCGCTGCGATCCGTCCAGGAGCGACCTCCGTCGCTGCTCACCCAGACACCCTGCCGGTTGCTGAAGGCCGCAAGGAGAGAAGGATCGGCAGGATGTACAACCACACCGTTCACCTCCGTCCCCTGCAGTCCGCTGCGCATCCAGCTTTCCCCGTCGTCCGTGGAGCGGAACAGGCCGTCGGCAGTGGCGATCAGCACGTTGCGGGGAAGCGGGAGAATGCTGCTCACGTATGTCCCGTTGGGGACATCCAGTCCCGCATTGCGCGGTCTCCACTGCTCGCCGTTGTCGGGAGTCTGATAGATTCCCTGTGCGGTGGCCGCCCAGAGCGAGCCGCCTATGAAGGCGACGTCCAGTGCCGCGGGCATATTCCATGTGCTGACCAGCTTCCAGTGTTCACCGGCGTCTCGTGAGGAGAGGATACCATAATCCGTGGCGAGCATCACATGCTCCCTGTCTTCGGGATGCACTGCGATGGCGTTGACGGCGTTTGTGATCCACCCCCGGCCCTCCCAGCTTTCGCCACCGTCGTCGCTCACGGCGAGACCCGGATACACGGGAGCGGCACGGGACACACCGGAGGGGGGAGGCGCGTAATACAGGCTGAAATAGAATATGCGATCCGGAATGTTCACGACCCTATCCGGCGGTCGTACCGGAATGCACAACAGAATGATGGAGAATAGAAACGGAACGGCCGGATGCATGTCAGTAATCCTCACTGTCGACGCGCTGAATATCCGCACCGAGATTGCGGAGCTTGAGCTCGATCGCTTCGTACCCGCGATCGATGTGGTACACACGCAGGACTTCCGTTGTTCCGTCAGCGATCAATCCTGCAATAATCAGAGAAGCGCTCGCACGCAGGTCGGTGGACATCACGGTGGCTCCGGTGAGACGATCGCTGCCGTGGATCACGGCGCTGTTGCCGTTCACCTCGATGCGTGCACCGAGCCGCTGCAGTTCGGGAACATGGTTGAAACGGTCATGATACACTGTATCGGTGACGATGCTGCGGCCGGGAGCGACTGTCATCATCGCCATCCACTGTGCCTGCATGTCAGTGGGGAAACCAGGATAGATATCGGTGGTCACGCTCACCGGTTGCAAGCACCCGTCGCTGTGGATGTGAATTCGGTCGGTTTCGGTATCCACGCTGCAGCCCGCATCGCGGAAGCGTGCGAGAACGGTCGAAAGGTGATCCGGGTCGACGCGTTCGAGCGTGACGCTGCCGCCGGCGATGGCCGCGGCGGCGAGGAAGGTCCCCGCCTCGATGCGGTCCGGAATGTTCGTGTCGTCCGCGGGATGCAGGTCGTCGACACCTTCGATGGTCAGGACATGCGTCCCGATGCCCTCGATGCGCGCGCCCATGCGAACGAGGAAGTGCGCGAGCTGTGTGATCTCCGGTTCCACAGCGGCATTGCGGAGCACGGTCGTTCCCTTTGCGAGCACGGCAGCCATGAGCGTATTGCCTGTCGCACCGACGCTGGAGACGTCGAACGTGAAATCGCAGCCTTCGAGCCGCGGTGCACGGGCGACGACATACCCCGCCTCGATCTCTATCTCCGCTCCGAGCGCTTCGAGCGCCTTGAGGTGCAGGTCCACCGGGCGTGGTCCCCATGCGCAACCGCCGGGATACGAAACGCGGGCCTGTCCGTAGCGGCCGAGCAGGGGACCGAGGACGTAGAAGGAGGCGCGCATCTTTTTCACCATCTGATACGGCGCTTCGAAGCTGGTGATGTTCGCGGTATCGAGTTCGAGGGTGGTGCCGGGATGGCGGATGACGACGCCCATGGTTTCGAGCAGCGTCGACATCGTGGAGATGTCACGCAGGCGCGGTGTGTTTTCCAGCCTGCAGCTTCCTCCTGCCAGAAGGGTCGCCGGCATCAGCGCGAGCGACGCGTTTTTTGCGCCGGAGATGGTGACGCTTCCGCTGAGGCGGTTTCCGCCTCGGATGATGAATTTGTCCAGTGACGGCACGGCAGACACGAGCGAACAGTGTTACAACAGAACATCAAAGTACGCCAATTCCGCTGTTCGATGCAATGGACGAGTGCCGATCCTGTCGCCGTTTGCGGTCCCATCGCCTTTTGCCTATATTTTTGCGTTCATCACGATCTGCGCACACAACAAGGCACACCCATGGGATCCTACGGCACATATGCACTTCATGCCCTCAAGAATCCGGCCAGTCTCATGACGCTGGGCGGCTTCGCCATGATCAGCCTGATATCGGGCAATCCGATACCGATTTTCGTCGGTCTCGTCATGAAAATCGCGTTTGTCGCCGGAGCGCCGATGATCCCCGCATGGCGGAAACGCGTGGATGGCGACACGGAGCAGCGCGCCCGGCTGGAAAGCGAAAACCAGGCGAAGGAACTGCTGCGCCGCCTGCCCGCCGATGATCAGCAGCGATACCGGTCGCTGATGGAGACCGCGGTGAGCATCCGCGAAAACTACGCGCGCTACAATGAAACGAGCAGAACCTTCCTCGACCAGATCTCAGAACGACTGGACGACATGCTGCTGCGCTACCTCCGCATGCTCATCGCGAAAAACGATTACAAGGGACACATGACGGAAACGACCGCGGATGAGATCGCCGGCCGCATTGCCGCGCTGCAGTCGGAAATCGGGAACGTTGAGGATCGGATTCGTCCGCTCAAGGAAAAACAACTCTCCATTCTCGAACAGCGCCGGGAGAAACTGACCAAGGCAACGATGGACAGTGCGCTTCTCGACGAACAGATCACCACGCTCGAGCAACTGATGCAGTTGCTCAAGGAACAGGCGATCACCATGAAGGACCCGGAGGAAATGAACGCGCAGCTCGATTCACTCATGGGGGAAATCGAAACGACGGAGCACACCGTCACCGCATTGGAATCTTCGTTTGAAAGCCTCTTCGACCGCGAACTGCGCGCGGCGGAGGAGGAGCAGAAGCGGCTGGAATCCGATCAACACTAAATGGAGCGTGACCCGCATGTCTGAACAGAACAGAAAGCGTCTGCACGAACTGCGCGAGCTGTCGCGCCAGGGCGGAGGAGAGAAGCGCGTCAAGGCGCAGCACGACAAGGGGAAGTTCACCGCGCGCGAGCGCATCGAACTGCTGCTGGACCGCGGCAGCTTCGAGGAGATCGACGCGTTTGTCAAACATCGCTCCCATGACTTCGGTCTGGACACACAGCATTTCTTCGGCGACGGCGTCGTCACCGGCAGCGGTACCATCGACGGACGCCTGGTGTTCGTGTTCAGCCAGGATTTCACCGTGTTCGGCGGCTCGCTCTCCGAGGCGCATGCGGAAAAGATCTGCAAGATCATGGACATGGCGATGAAGGTCGGCGCTCC
>JAFGKR010000322.1 GCA_016928515.1 Bacteroidota bacterium
ATCAGCTGCTGTCCCGGCGCTCGCGTCGGATCCGACCCTGTCGATGACGATGCTGTGAAGACGGACACAGCAAGCAGTGCGATAATAAGTGAACTGATGCGTCTCATTGCAGCATCTCCTCTGCGTGTGGAAAGGAATGATAATGTTGACTTTCACAGTCAACATCCGCATTCCCCGGCCGCACATCAATCCGTGTTGACACCCAATAATATGGGTGTCAACACCCATTTTGGGGCAGCTTTCTTCCCTCGGTGCACAGCCGTAGCATCTGCTCGACTCCGCCGCGACCTTTCCTCCCATGCCGCGCGGAACGGAAGACATGCTGCGGTTCGTCGACGGACTGCCCACGTTCGCTTCCGGGACGCCGTTCAACGACCTCGAATACACCCTGTACGACACCGATTACATGGATGGGGAGAACGGCGGGAGCGATGTGTTCCTTCCTGTCGATCCATCCGATCCGTACCCCGGCTCGGATCGCGTGAAATACATTCGATGCGTGCTGAATACCGATCTCAACGAGGTGTATGGCAGCGCGCATGCCGACCGCATCATCCTGGGCACTTCGGAGATACCGCATCCGTTTTTTCTTCGCGGTCCGGACGGTATTGACGACGACTACGCGGTCATTCAGCATTTCGATTTCGAGCACGGCTGTGTTCAGTTGCGCGGTGCACCAGAAGATTATGCCTTGCTGTACGTCACGGAGGGAGACGGAGTCCGGACGGAGGGCTGGTATCTCTTCCATATCGCGGGGGATGCACCTGATCTCATTGCGTTCCTGTTTCCCTGCGATGATCTCGAACCGGCCGTGAGCGGGAATCCTCCGAAAAATCCGAATCCGCTCTGCAACGGCGACAAGACGCTGAGACTGGATGATCCCCGACAGTTCGTCTTTTCGCAGCCGTTGCCGCTCACAGCCGCGATTCCCGGGGCAATACGGCAGTACGGTTCACCGGGCAAGGAAATCATCGGCGGCATGACGGTCGACGCCGCCGGAAACCTCTACCTGTTCGGATGCACCGACGGCAATCTCGATGGGATGACTGACGCCGCAAACGAAATCTTCATCACAAAATTTGCCGCGGACGGCACCGAACGCTGGGTGACCGAACTGCCCATGGCGGAAGGAACGCTGCTCAAGGCAGGCACGACGGACGCCGCGCATCTCTACGTCTGCGGACGTACGCTCGGTGCGCTCCCCGGCTTCCGCAACGCCGGCCGTTGGGACGGGATCCTGCTCAAAATCCGCCTCAGCGACGGACAGATCGTGGCGATGGATCAATGGGGGAATGCCGGGATCGACGGCTACGGGAACATCGTCCTCGATGATGACGGCAGCCTGTTCGTCTCCGCACAGGGTTCACCCGCAGGACCGGGCGGGACCGACGATCTGTATCTCGTGGCAAAGCACCGGACGTCGGATCTGTCCAATACCTGGCGTGTCCTGGATCCGACCGCCGGAACAGGTTTCGCTGCATCCGCGGAGGCGTGGGGCGGACTGACCTATCAGCCCGGCGTCATCCCGGGTGATGGCAGGCTGATTGTCGCCGGCTGGTATTTCAGCAACATGGGGGCGGACGCTTTCGCGTCCGTCTACACCGACCTGAACGCGTCGACTCCCTCGCGACCCCATTCCATCGTGATCGCCTCACCGGGACCGCGGGCGGACTGGATTCTCGACAATGCCGTGGACGCAGACGGAAACATCTATTTCGCGGGGTACACGACCGGAAATCTCGGGGGCAGCCCACTGGGGGAAGGAGACGCCTTCATTATGAAATTCGATCCCGCGCTCGGAAATCTCCGTACCGTCCAGTTCGGTACCGGGAAATCGGACATGATCCGCAACCTCGAGATCGACGAAAACGGGATCGTGTACGTACTCGGATATACGTACGGTGATTATGATGGTCACAGGAACGCGGACCGCGCGCAACGCAGCGGAGACGTGTTCATCCAACGCTTCGATTCCGGCCTGCAGCCGCTACAGTCGACGCAATTCGGTACACCGGGCGAGGATCGTGGATTTCTCTGCCTCAAGGACAGCATCCTCTATATCGGCGGCATCACGGAGGGAGCGATGGTCGCCGCGAGCGAAGGTTCTTTCGACGGGTATGTGCTCGCGTTGGCCCGTGATGATCTGCGCGTGATCGAGTCGCCCACGCTTGCGGTGCGTGATCTTCCCCATCCCACCGCCGTGGAAATCTATCCGAATCCGGCGAAGGATGTGCTCTTCATCAATACCGGCGCCACCGGTCGCAGTCCCGTCGCATACACGCTGCTCGATGTGCTGGGAAGGACACTGATCGAGGCATCGGCAGCGTCACACCGCATCGATATTCGTCATCTGCCGAAGGGCATGTATCTGCTGAGGGTCGACTGGTCCGGCGGTGACCCATCGGCCTTCCCTTTCGTCATCCGCTAGCGGACAAGGATGCTCACCGGCACTGCTCCCGCCCTAGAGAAACGGTACCGCGTCTCACTTTCTGCCACGATGCGAAGTTCCCTCCTGCGCATGCCGATTTCCCTCGCAGACGTTAAACGGGGAATCGGTCTGAGGGTCTAATAGATATGCCCACAACTATTTTCAGGCCGACCGTGAAATCGATCTTTCCCCTCCTGATCCTGCTGCTTCACGTGTGCGTCGTATCCGCCCAGTTCGCTCCCCGTGACGAAGTCATCTCCGACACGGCGTCCAGTCTGCAGGATCCCGAAATCGACTGGCTGGGCAACCGCATCGTCTGGGCCGACACCGACGGGATCTGGGTCGCGGATATCGATCCAGAAACCGGCGCCTTCATCCCGGCGAACGGCAGGGGCGTACTCATCGATTCCACGCCATCATACATGGGCATGAGCCTCGTCGCGAACGGACCCGAATGGGCGATGAGCCGCGACGGCTCGGAGGTGATCTATCCGGATTCG
>JAFGKR010000323.1 GCA_016928515.1 Bacteroidota bacterium
AGCCGTGGCAATTATTCACGAGCTGTTCGCATTTTTCACACTTTTTCGCTGGAATTCTTGTCCAAACCCTGATCTTTCAGGGTCTGAGTTTCCGGCGTGATTTTTGCATACTCATTTATTTGTTCAGGTCCGACCTCGCTCAGAGCTTCACACTGCTGAACAGTACTTCCCGTTATGCATCCGCACTCCACTAGCGAGAGTGATTATGCAAGAAGAGCGTTACGCTGAAGAGCCCAACCCGTCCATCCTTCACAGTCCTCAATATGAGTTCAAGTTTCTGCGCCAACTGGGACTGGCCTTCTCAGGTGGATCCACCTTCGGGGAGTGCTATGCCATTGGACAGAAGATGCAGGCCTGGGATCCTGCCCGCTGGGTTCTTGAGTGGGCTGCCCTCGCCACCGACATCGAGCAGCAGGGTGAGCAGTCCGCCGAACATGGTCATGAGATTAGTGCGCGGGAGTCTTATCTGCGGGCATCGACGTATTATCATGCCGCCGAGTATTATGGGCTGATCGCCAACACCGATTTCGTTCAGTACGGCAGAAAAACCGAAGAGAGCTTCGCCAAGGCGATGTCCCTGATGCCATATCACTGGGAAGCTGTCGAGGTGGAAGCAAATGGAAAATCCTACCCATGCCATTTCCTTTCACCGGATACGAGCAGGAAGCCGCGGAAGACCGTCCTCGTCGTTCCAGGGATCGAAAGCTGCGCGGAGGAGCAGTTTTTCTATGTCGGAGTGGGCGCGCTCCAACGCGGCTACAACGTATTTGTTTTCCAGGGACCGGGTCAGGCCGGGTCGATGCGTCGCGATCCGGAATGTCACCTGAGAAATGATTTCGAGGTGCCGCTTCAGGTCGCCCTCGATTACCTCTGCAGTCGTCCAGAAATCGATACCGGCAAGCTCGCGGTCATGGGCAACGGTCTCGGAGGTTATTTCAGTGCGCGGATGGCGGTATTCGACCGCAGGATTCAGGCGCTGATCATGAATCCTCCCTTCATCAATCTGCAGCGTGTCCTGCTTGCCCTCATAGGGTCACGGGCACGAAATATCGATTTTTCCGTCGATGATGTCCGTGATCTGCCGACGACCATCCTCCAGAATGACATGAAACTGTTTGTACTGAATATGTGCCGGCGCTTCGGCATAAGCCGCTTGCAGGAATTGATCACGTCAATGCAATCCTACACCATCGAGGATATGATCTATCGCATCACCTGTCCTTCCCTGATCCTTCGCGGAGAGGTCGCCTACGCCGAGCTGGAGAGTCAGGCCATGTTCTTTTACGAGCATATCCAATCCACCGATAAAACCCGTGTCAGCGTTCCGGCGCTGCATGTGGCCGATTCCCATGATCATGTCGGGAATATCGCGTACTTGAACCAGATCGTTTTCGATTGGCTGGATGAGCGCTTTTGATTCTCAGCGCCAGATGGATGGCCGGAACAGCACGAGCACGGTGAAAATCTCGAGTCTCCCGAGCAACATGTTGAAGATGAGAATCCATTTCCCGGGGATGGGGATCCAGTTGAAATTTTCCATGGATCCGACTCCGGCGAGGCCCGGACCAATGTTGGCGATACACGCTACGACAGAGGTGAATGCCGTGACAAGGTCCGGGATGAAGATGGTCATAAGAAGGGAGGAGAAAATGGTCAATCCGAGGAAGAGGATAAAAAATGAAGCGATGTTTCCGACTCGGACATCCTCAAACGGAACGCCCCCCACTTTCACGGGGCGAATGATCCGCGGACGCGCCATCCTGATGATCTCGCGCCATGCAGCCTTGATATTGATCATGATGCGTATCATCTTCATCCCTCCACCCGTGCTCCCTGCGCAACCGCCGAAGAACATCAGCACAAGCAGCATAAGCCGGAGCATCGACGGCCACACGTCGAAATCCACTGTCCCGAATCCTGTCGTCGTCGTGATGGAAACCGTTTGAAAGGTCGCTTCGCGGAAGCTTCCGTAGAGGGAGTGCACCTTTTCCCCCTGGACATGCATGTGTGAGACGAAATCCTCGAAGGGCATGGGATTGCTGCGGAAATGCGTGCGCGCATATTCCGCTGAAGGAAGTCCTTCAAAGTATAACACCAGTGTCGCGATGACAGTTGCTGTGGCGATGACACCAACGTAGAAGCGAAATTCACGATCCGCTTTCAGAATATGGAGATTCCCCTTGAGGACGTTATAGTGCAGGAGGAAATTTACACCGGCCAGGAACATGAACGCGGTGATCACCCAGTGAATGAAGTCGCTCTGGAAATGGCCGACCGACAGGTTTTTCGTACTGAATCCTCCCGTCGCCATTGTGCCGAAGGTATGGCACAGCGCGTCGAACCAGTCCATTCCCCCAACCAGCAACAGAAGGGTCTCCGCCAGAGAGAGCAGGGCATACACCCCCCAGAGGATGCCGGCGGTATGCGCAAGCCGTGGCTGCAAACGCTCGGTCGTCGGTCCGGGAACCTCACTCTTGAACATGTGATATCCGGAGACGCCGAGTGCGGGGAAAATGACCAGTGCAAGCGTGACAATCCCCATTCCTCCGAGCCAGTGGGTCAGACTGCGCCAGAACAGCAGTCCGCGTGGTACCGCCTCGATATCTGTCAGAATTGTTGATCCGGTGGTCGTGAAGCCCGACATGATCTCGAACACACTGTTGGTGAAGGCATGGAGTATTCCCGAGAAGGAGGAGACTCCGCTGGTCCCCAGGAAATAGACGAAGAACGGAATACTGCCGAACAGCGCAAGGACGGCCCAGCCCAGGGTGACAATCGCGAATCCTTCGCGGACGGTCTGTGTGGCACTGCTTTTCCTGAAAATGACTGCGAACACCGTTCCGAAAAGAACAGATGCGAGAATGGCGATCCAGAACCCAGCAAATTCCGGATCGAGCAGCGTGCCGGTCGCTGTCGGGGCCGTGCTGTCGTACCAGGCGATGATTGCAGGCGGGATGAGCGCCAGCCCCATGACTTGCAGCAGTCGGGCGACTCCGTACAGAACAGAGCGTTTATGCATTCCGTTTTATCGTGGACTGTTCCTGGGAACCGAAGAGTTTGCGAACCCGCCTGATGCCAGCACTACGTGTGAAGACGATGATGAGGTCTCCCGGCAGCAGGACAGTGTCACCCGTCGGGATGATCATGCCTCCCTCCCGCAACACCGCGCCTACAATGGATACTCCGAGGACGCGCCGCCAGCTCTCCTTGAGCGGCTTGTGCGCGACGCGTGCGCCTTCGTTTACGGAGAGACGCAACACGTCGATATCGGTTTTCTGAATGTGCAGCGAGGGACTGACGTAGCCAGGGAGAATGGCATTGAGAATGCCTGTCGCGGTCAGCTGTCGGGGATTGATGATGTGATTGATTCCGATGCTGAGAAACAGATCCGTGTGTTGATCGTCATTGACGATGGCGATGACCTCGCGGGCGCCTTCGGATTTGGCTAGCAGGCATGACAGGATGTTTTCGTCATTGTACTCCGATGCCGCGACGAAGAAATCCGCGAAACGGATATTGGCTTCCTTCAGGACGTCAACGTCATCGCCGCTTCCATGCAGGACGTCGATACCGTGCAACTTCGCAGCGGCGATGTTGCCGTGCTCGAGGTCGGGATCGATCAAAACCACCGCGTCCAGTTCCTGCTGCAGTGCGCGGGCGATATTGATGGCTGTGAGAGTGTTTCCGAACACAATTGCCTTTTTATTCGTCGTGGATTCAATGCCGACCAGCCTCAGAACATTGGGACGAGCCTCCCGAGGGAAGATGAACAGGGGCTTGTCTCCTGGTTTGATCACAGTGTCCCCGCGAGGGATGGTGACCTGTTCGTCGCGGATGATCGCAACGACAAGGAGTGCATGGCCCAAAGGATCGTTGCGGAGTTCGATCAAACTGCGATGCGCGATTGGCATGTCCGCCGTAATGCGGTATGTGCGCAGCAAGATGGTCCGTTGAGCGAAATCCTGTGCGTCGATGGCGAACGGTGTCTCGATATAGTTCAACACCGCGTTCAGGGTGTTTTCCTCCGGATAGATCACTTGAGTGATACCGAAATGTTCGGGTTGCAGGCGTGCACTCCCGGTGATGAAATCCACGTTCCGAATGCGCGCGATGCGATGCGGAACGTCGTACTGCCGTGCAATCATGCAGGAGAGGAGATTGACCTCGTCGACAGGTGTCGCGGCAATGACCATAGTCGCATTTTCGATACCGGCCTGCTCGAGATCCTGCGGATTACTTCCGGATCCGTTGACCATCAGCACATCGAGCTTTTCCCCGATCTCCTCACTGCGAACAGGATTTTTCTCGATTAGGGCGATATTATGTCCCTGGTGGAGGAGATGTTCTGCGAGACTGCTGCCGACGAGGCCGGCCCCGATGATGATAACATGCATGATGGATGATAGATTCGCTGTTCAAGGACGCCAAACGTATCAGGAATATACAGTTCGTCAAATCAACATGCGACCGATCGGGAGATGCATCGAATATCGTCAACGCGTATCTTGTCTTTTTTCAGCGACCGCACAACAGAGGTGTCTCCATGAACAGAATCACGGAAAAAGTGGCCCAGGCAGTCTCCATCCTGAAGGAAAAAAACATCGATATGTGGCTGACTTTCGTACGGGAAAGCAGCAGCATGCCCGATCCGGCGATCGACATGGTGGTTGGTCAGCATGTAACCTGGCAGACCGCATGGATCATATGCCGTGACGGCGACACCATTGCCATCGCCGGCAGCCTCGATAGTGCCAGTATACGGGATAATCCGGCCTACCGTACTGTTATCCCCTACGTTCAGGGGATACGGGATGAACTCCTCACCGTGCTGAAGCGCAAGAATCCCCGGAAGATCGCCGTGAACTATTCCACAGACTCCGTTATGTCCGACGGTCTGACACACGGCATGTATCTGCTGCTGACGTCCATGCTCGAAGGGAGCGCATTCGCCAATCGGCTCGTCTCCTCCCAGGATATCATTTCAGCTCTACGTGGGAGGAAAACACCTGCGGAGATTCGCAGTATGAAGAAGGCCATTCGCCTGACCCTGGACATCTACGATCAAGTGACGGGTTTCCTCGCTCCCGGGAAAACAGAACGTGACGTCGCCGACTTCATCCTCGGGCTCGTCCGTGAACACGGCGTGGAACTGGCCTGGGACCAGGAGCACTGTCCCGCCGTGTTTACCGGTCCCGATCATGCAGGAGCGCATTACGGTCCGACGAAACGGATAATCGAAGCAGGACATGTGCTGAACATCGATTTCGGTGTCAGGATCGACGGGTATTGCTCTGACCTGCAGCGGACCTGGTATATCCGCCGGAAAGGGGAAAAGCATGCCCCGCGGGAAGTGCAGCATGGTTTTCGTGTTATTCGGGAGTCGATCCGGCTCGCGGCGAACGCGCTGAAGCCGGGCGCTCTCTCATGGAAGATCGACGACATCGCCCGGTCCTATATCGTCGGGCAGGGGTATCCCGAATATCCTCATGCACTGGGTCACCAGGTGGGCCGTGCAGCGCATGACGGAGGCGTGGGACTGCTGCCACGCTGGGAGAGGTACGGCCGGCTGCCATACGCCCGTATCGAGGAGGGCCAGGTGTTCACCATTGAGCCACGGCTGCCGATTCCCGGCTATGGTGTGGCCACGATAGAGGAAATCGTCTGGATTACGGCGGAAGGGGCGAAATTCCTTTCCAAACCCCAGAGGACGCTTACGCTCGTCTGATCGGACACCACATCCCGGCTCGGGTATTTCCGCAGTCATTGCAACCTTCAGAGAGCGTGTGCATCTTACCAGTACAGAACGACGAAAGAGATGGACTGCATGCATATACTCAAGAAAATACTCCCTGTCCTGATCGGTACAGCTGCCGGTTTCGCCTACTGGTATTTCATCGGCTGCTTGAACGGTACGTGTCCGATCACCAGCAAATGGTACACGTCGACGCTCTATGGCGCCATCGTCGGTGCCACATGGCTCATCCCTGCGCGGAAAAAGCAGCTCCCTCCGGACACGGAGAGCGATAAATCAACCGTTTCATAATCCGGATCCATTCCATGCCGATTTTTGAATACACCTGTAAAGATTGCGGCTCCCAGTTTGATGTTCTGCACAAGGGGGTAGAGAACCCTGAGCTCGTGCAGTGTCCGCGATGTGATTCACGCTCCGCCGCGAAGAAGTTTTCGACGTTTTCCGCATCGGTGGGTTCCTCTCCGTCATTTTCTTCGGGATGTGAGGGTGGATCCTGTGCAACTCCATCGTACGGTGGTTGTGCCGACGGGATGTGTGGCCTGCAGTAGGCAAACGCCGGGAATTTCCTGACGCTGTATCAGGTGGATAGAATCGACAGAAGGGCTTTTGTTTCGTGCAGTGTCCGTTCCTGCCCCGGAATCGAGTCGTGGGAACCACTCAGGGGATTCGTTTGCTGAGCGCTTTGGCCTGACCGCCTTTCAGGTACCAGATCTGTCTGGGGCTCTTCCGTTTTATCAGTGCTCCTCCTTTCGTCTGTGTCCAGTCTTTCCCGGCACCAGGGAGTCCAAGCTGCATCAGCACCTTTTCCAGATCCTGTTTTGATTTGCAGTCCAGTATCGCCGCCTCGGTCTTTCTGCTTCCATCGCCAAAACGCGTGAAGAAAAGATCGAAGTGGTCGATCCCCGCGAGGGGATCACTCCATGCAGGCAACGCATTCTGCAGCGCAAGGGGACCACGAAGGAAGAGCAGTGCCGAACGACCCGGCGAGAGCGGCCCACTGCGAAAAATCTCGTCCGGACGAAAGTCCCGGGCACCGATGCGTTTGAGCAACGCAGCCGCCGCGTCCTTTGCCGCGTTGCGCGTTTCGGTACTGCGGTCATAGGGAACCACGGACACGAGGTATCGATCACGGGCGAAAAGAATCTGAACCGGTGCGACGCAGCTCCATTCTGCGCCGGAGAGGGCTGCAGGGCAGTCACCGTGGAGGATGGAATACATTCCGAATGCCGCCTCCGGGGAGGTCATCTCGTAAATGTCGACCTGGAGTTCATGTGACTCCTTCGTGCACCGTTGGGCAGTTACCTGCCGGAATCCGTACTCCAGGTACAGTTCCGCACCTCCGTTGATATAGCCGTAGAGCTGTTTCGCGCTGTAAAAATCGGGCGTGCTGATGTCCCACCCGGGGAGATCCTTCGCTATGAGAAGCGGGCCTGCAGCCGCCGTCCGGGGGATGAAGAGGAGGAGGAGGAGAAGGAGAACGTACCGTCTCATGACATTTCGATGCTGGTGTGACGAATGGTGTTCAGGTCTGCAATTCCTAGCTGATATTCCTGCGCAAGTTCGAGGAATGCCGCTGCGCGGGACGACGGTTCTTCCTGCACCTTCATCCCGATGCGTTTCTTCTCAACGATGTCCAGGCCAATCCTGTCCACCGCGACAGGGTCGCTGCCGACAAGCAGCCGGTGGTAGGGGACAATGAACTGAGGATTGGCACCTGGACCACCATGATAGCAGCCGATCATTCCATCAACGATGTTGAGTACCACCTTATCGCGGAGCGGCGGGAAGCAGGGCACCTGCGCGCAGGTCTCCGCCCAAAGATGTTTATGCAGACGGCCGGTGTTGGAAACCGCACCATAGGCCAGATTTTTCATACAGAGCGTCACCGTACTGCCGGCATTCTTGAGGATCGGCAGATTGATGATCTTTGTCACTTCCTGCGTGACGATACGACTGAAATAAGAGTATTTGCCTTCGTTGACCATGTACGGCATCGTTTCCTCGTCGTACGGTTCCTCGTAGTCCGCAAAAAAATACCACGCGCGATCGATGCGGTCCTCGCTGTACAGTCTGCCTGCGGCGTCGCGAAAGGAGCCATTCGCATCCTGGCACTCCGTGCCGCGAATGGTAATCCCCGGGAAGCGTTCGGGGGTGAATCCAGCCTCCGGCAGCTGGAATTCACGTCGGTCCCAGATCATGATTCGTGAACGGGGGATGCCGGCGTCCTCGAGCTGGGCGATCACCGCTTCGACCAGGACAGGACTCGTCGAGAGCAGTGTACCGGCGACGGGATTCACTTTCAGACCAACACTGTCGTCGGGACCGACAAACTGCCGCCAGGCGTCGGCGATCGTTGCGCTGCCCGTCAGTTCCAGCATCGCGCGCTCGAGCATGGCGGCACAGCGTGCGGCATCCGGTGCATCATCGACAAGGCAGGCGGCATCGTGTACATCAATGACGGCCCCCGGGTACTTCCCCGGCATCGAATGTGCGGTGCGGGGGACAGCCAGTGCGTCCGCAATATTGGTCGCCGGCTTTTCCTCGCCATGGGCCTTCAACGATGTACGCGGCAGCAGAGCGGTGACGCCACCGATACCAACGGTTTGCAGAAAACGCCGACGGGAGGAAGAGGGAGCAGATGTCATATACTGTTCTCCTATTTCCATATATGTACGGAGTTTCGCGGGTTTTTCCAAGTACGCATGCACTGTGGACCGGTCCCTGCCGGAATGTCGGTTGCGGGGATCGAACCGGACAGGAGAACAGTGATGCAGGGTTGACGGAATGGGAATGCACGGGACGGAAAAAGTCCGCCGTGAAGCGGACTTTCTCGAATGGAATCTATATCAAGTGTCTGTTGTCAGTCGGACGCAGGGCTGTGCTGCGCGGGCGGGAGAATCAGAGCGCTTTCTTCACCTCGACGACCAGATCGGGTGCCTTCGAGGGATCGTCCCAGTTCCGGACCAGTGATGCGCACTGGCGTGCAACGCGGTCATTCTCGTCGAATTTTGCCCGGCGCTCGACGGCAAACCGTCCGAGCTCCGAATTGAGGTGATACAGCGCGAGGGCTGCGAGGATGCGAAATTCGGGCTTGGGATCACTCTTCAGCGTTTCCATCATCGGGATGACCGCATAGTTCAGGTCATACTGTGGGTAGATCTTCTTCATGTCGATGAGCAACTGCATCGTGGATGCCCGTACTTCCAGGGAGGAATGATGCAGATTGGCAAGCACGTTGGTCTTGATCAGCTCGAGCTGTTTATCGGAAAGGGCGGGGGCGTCCTGTGCCTGCGAGGAAACGGGGAACATGAGAACCGCGGCCACGAGTGCGAGGGCTGAGAGCATCTTCTTCATTGCTGTATCTCCAGTGTATGAAAACAAATCAATTGAAACGACAACTGCATCTGTCTACGGCGGTGGTTTCGGGAAGTTTCACGTGTTGCAAAAAAAAATCAATATTTTATTTTTTTTATGTGTTCAGCCTGTGCAAGTCGAACGGAGTAATCTGCGGGTGCGCCTATCGATCGCAATGCGACGGTTTCTCCCCAGTGGAGTGCGAGTCGCCGGCAGTTCCGTGCGACGCGCGGAGAATCGTCATACAGCCCGCGACGATGCACCGCGAAGTGTCCGCGTGCCCCGCCGATATGAAAGAGTGCAACCGCAGCGAGAATGCGCAGGCCCTCGCGTTTGTCGTTTTTCAGGATGTGCATGACGGGGATGAGCGCAAAATCCAGATCGAACTCGGGATGTGTCATGCTGAGATCGATGAGGAGCTGCAGAGTGTTCGTGCGGATGTCCGGGATACGATGCTCGAGATTACGCAGAATATTCTGCTTCAGGATTTGCTGTCGTGTCTCGGGCAATTTAGTATGACCCTGCGACGCGGCGAGGGGGATCGTCGAAAGCAAAGCACAAACAATTCCAAGAGTCATGAGTTTCATGGCTGGCCTCCATGCGTTCTGAGCAGGAAAATTGAATGACGTTCTGCCTGCATCGTACGGAGGATGGAGCTGCAAGTTGCACCAGGAAAGAAGAGGGAGGAGTGGTACCCGGGTTTTCTCCGAAATCAGCGCATGTGGAATCGCAACACTGGTGGTTGCTTCCCCTCGGTCGTGGTGAGCACGGCTGTGCCATCATCTGTGTAGCACACGGCTTCGGCCTGTGCGAGCGGGGCAGCAGGCAGCACAGTGCTTTTGTCGGCGGATAGAGCTTTCTCGACTGATACACCGGTGTATGCGACGATGCCGCCGTAACAACGAACGACGACGCGATCACCCGAGGGGGAGATGTCTGCACCGGTCACCAGATTCAGGAAGCGCACTGCGAAGGGAAGGGCGAGGTCCACGATCGGCTGCAAAACGGCACTGTCGCCGTCGCCGGGCCAGGCCGCCCGATATACCGTCGTCTGAATCCCTGACTTTTCAATGATAAGGATCACACCCGTGCGCGGGTCAACCATAAGTGCTTCGCAGTCACGTGGACCGTCTGCAAACGTGAATGTTGCCTGCTCTGGAGTGACGGACACACTGCTGTCGCGCCACGCGGGATCGATCCGGGGTTCAGGGAAGCGAGAAACACTCACCGTGAGGCGTGAGGCAGTGTTGTCACCGATGTCGCCGATATAGATCCACGATGTTCCGTCCAGCATCACCGTGGATATATCCTCCCAGTCACGGGCGACACTCCCGTTCAGCGTGCATATCGCGACCATGTCTCCGAGCGTATCCACGACGAACAACCGTGGACCGTCACCGCTGTCGTTATGCATCCAGAGCAACGCACTGCTCCATCGGGAGGGGGCGATGCCCGACAGTTCCGTCACTCGCTCGTCGTGGATGCGGCAAAGTGTGTCCGCTTCCGCATAGTGCGGGAGGCTGTCGTTCGGGGTATCCGTCGTATCCACGGGAGGAAGCGGAAATGTGGGCGGCGTATCATCCGAACAGGAGATGCTGCCGAGCAGTAGGGGCAACGCAATGGAGAGAATGCATAGGGGCAGCAATCGATGTGACATCCTGTTCCGGAATCATGTGGAAGGGATCATTACAATATACGCAGAGTCCCGGTCCGGTGAAGGATCTTGGAATTCCACCCATGCGGAGATACCTTTGTTCGATGAAAAAAACACCACTTGCGATCATTTTCCTCATCACGTTTATCGATTTGCTTGGATTCGGGATTGTCATCCCGATCATCCCATCCTATGCCGGCAGTGAGTTCGCGGCGAGTGATGTGACCGTTGGATTTCTTGTCGCATCCTTTTCTTTCATGCAGTTGATTTTTACCCCGATCTGGGGCCGGTTGTCCGATCGCCTTGGTCGGCGTCCGATTCTGATTCTGGGGTTGTTTCTCACCGTCGTCAGTTACGTGCTGTTCGGCCTGGCGGATTCCCTTGTGCTGCTCTTCGCTTCACGGCTCCTAGGCGGGATTGGCGGAGCGAATATCTCTGCCGCCCAGGCGTATATCGCTGATGTAACACAGCCGCATGAGCGCGCGAAAGGTATGGGGCTGATCGGCGCCGCCTTCGGGCTGGGATTTGTATTCGGCCCGTTTATCGGGGGCGTGCTGGTGCCGTACGGTTATGACATTCCCGGGTATGCTGCGGCACTGCTGTCTGCCGTGGCACTCATCACCGCGATGATCGCCCTCCCGGAATCGCTGCATGCCAGAGTCAAGGGGACATCCGCAACGGAATTCAATCTGCCGATGTTGATGGGAGCACTCCGCCGTCCAAAAATCGGAATGCTGCTCATCCTGTTTTTTCTCATCACGTTTGGCTATGCCAATATTTATGCGACGTTTCCGATGATCTCTGTTCGGGAGTTCGGCTTCAGCGACACGCAGGTGGGGTATCTCTTCGGCTTTATTGGGATTATCGGCGCAATCACGCAGGGGGGCTTGATCCGCGTGCTCTCCACGCGTTACGAGGAACGGTGGCTTTTTCTTACAGGGGCTGCGCTGACGTCGGTCGGGCTCGCACTTATCCCATACACGGGAAGTACGGTTCCGTTGCTGCTCGACCTTGCCGTACTCTCGGTGGGTACGGGTATCATGACACCCAGCAGTCTCAGTCTGATTTCGCGTCATGCGGATGAACGCCAGCAGGGCGGCATCCTCGGTATCAACCAGGCGCTTGGGGCACTGGCCCGTGTTCTGGGACCAATCTGGGGCGCTTTCGCCTTTCAGCACGTGGGGATCCCGTGGCCCTTTCTCACCGGTGGCATTGTTCTTCTGGGGGTTGTGATTCTCGTCCGCCGGACGTTGTGGTAATCTCGCGTGAATTTCCGGATCACTCCTCATGCATGGGAAAATCCGGATAGCACATGTATCTTTCTTCCAGGAATCGGTTTCCGTAAAGCATACGCACATGACACAGAGAACACTGTACCGACTGATCGAGACCATCGGCGCCCGCGATTTCGCCGAGGAATCAGATATGATGCGTGCGATCCTCGATGAGATTGTCATGAATGAGCGAATTACGATCACGGGCGGACGTATCTGGAGGCTTCTTCCGGAACAACGATCGTATGAGCTTTTACATGAGCATGGGAATATCGAGTCCGTCGGTATCGGATTTACCATTGATCTGAAAGAGTACGCGACCTTCGAGCAGGTCGCCCGCAGGCGGACAGTGCTCTCCGACGAAACCAATCCCGCGCTACGGAACAAGGGGATCGTAAAATACTCCGCAACCGGCATCGGTGAACGGGTGACCATCGACGGCCTGGCTTTCTATGAATACTTGATGGCATTCAATACGACACATGTCGATGACGAACTTCGCTACATGCTCAGTATTGCCGGTCAGGCGGTCACGCAGCTTCTGCAGAACCGGCGGAGTGAAGCCCGGCGGAAGGAATTACTGTCCGAGATGGAACTTGCGCGCGACCTGCAACGGCGCCTGCTTCCCGAACATGAGTATCATTTCGGACGCTACGAACTCTATGGCGTGAGCCTTCCAGAGAAGACCGTCGGCGGTGATTTCTTCAATTACTATGAAATGAGAGAAGACCCCGTGAGGATGGGTGTCAGTATCGGTGATGCAGCAAGCAAGGGATTTTCTGCTGCGGTGCAGGCGTTGTTCGTTTCGGGCGCACTGATGATGAGTGTTGAGACGGAAAGCAAGATTTCCTCGATGCTTCGCCGCATCAACGCCATCAACCGGCGTATCTTTCCGCATGAACGCTTTCTCACCCTGTGCTACTGTGAACTCTTCGATAACGAGGAAGGCCTTGTGCTGTATTCGAACGCAGGCCATCCCAAACCCATCCATTACCACGCCGCAACCGGAACCACGAGCGAGCTCGCCGTGACCGGACCGGTGATTGGTTTACTCGATGACGCACAGTTCAGTGTCACCAACACGAACGTTATGAAAGGTGACATCCTGGTCCTGTATACGGACGGAATCAGTGAAGCCAACGACGGTGAGGAAGAGTATCAAGAGGATCGCCTCATGCGACTGATCCAGGAGCATGCCGCCGACTCTGCGAAAGAGCTTTGTCGCGAAATCCTTCAGGCCGTACAGACATTCAGTGCACACGGGGCATACTCCGATGACAAGACCGTGGTCGTGATAAAAAGAATTCGATGATCACGAGAATCCCGTTGTGATATTTTAATCAGGCAGACCACTGGACGCCATGCAATACCGATCCCTGTTCCCTCTCATTATCGCTCTGTGCATTCTTCCCACCACCCGGCTTGGCGCTGATGTAACCGCATTGCGTGTTGTGTATGACGGGAAACAGTTCAGCGTCCCGGCGTTCGAGCATGGTGGCGTGTTGTACGCATCACTCAATGAATTTGCCTCCGCGCTCACACTTCCGCTTTACGTGAACGACGAAGCACGGAAAGTTGAAGTCCGTATCGCCGACTTCCGGCTGAAACTGACGGAAAACAATCCCTTCATCGTGGTGCTTGCCCATCGGGAAAATATCATCCGTGAGGTGTATCAGCTTCCGGTCGACGTCATGAGAAGCGAGGTCGCGTTCTATGTCCCCATGGCGTCGATGCTCCCGATTCTGAGCAAGGTATGGAACAAGTCGCTGCTGCTCGACCGGGGTGTTCCGCAACTCATCGTGAGCACGTCCTCTCGTCCGGTGGTTCAGGTGACCGGTGCACCTGCCGGTGGAGCAACCGCGGCGAGAAGCGCATCCTCCACCGCGGTGATTTCGGAAAAGGAAACAAACGATCCGAAGAAAGAGGAAACGACTTCGCTCCCGGCGACGCCCGCTCCCGCAGCGGCATCGACCGCGTACGACATCACCCACGTGACCGTAGATACGCGGAAAAACGGAACGCTCATTCGTCTGCATACGCGCAGGGAGGTGAAGGATTTTTCCGCGGAACTGAAGGATGACAAGCTGGTCGTTACCGTCCCCGACGCCACGGTGGACGGCAACGAGCTGCGTCAGACGCCGACCGATGGAGAGGGAGTCACTGCCGTGAACGCGGAGCAGCTCGGCAGGAATACACGCATCACCTTCACGCTCAATGATGCCTACTCCTCCAGCAAGGTCAGCAGGGATGTGAAAACCGGCGATGTGCTTGTTTCCCTCTTCAAAAAAGTGGAGATGGATAAAATCCTTCGCGAGGAGGCCTCCCGGCAGCAGGACGGAGCCCGCAGCAAGTGGAAACTGGACTGCATCGTGATCGATGCAGGGCATGGCGGGAAAGATCCGGGTGCGATCGGTGTCACCGGTGTCAAGGAGAAGAATATCACCCTCGGTATCGCCTTGAAACTCGGCAAGCTGATCGAGCACAAAATGCCCGGTGTGAAAGTTGTATACACGCGCAAGGACGATACCTTCATCCCGCTGGACAAACGCGGCCAGATCGCCAACGCCGCCGGTGGCAAGCTGTTCATTTCTCTGCACTGTAACTCCACAGAGAAAAAGCCCTCTTCCGCGAGGGGATTCGAAGTGTACATCCTGCGTCCGGGTCGAACGGAGGAGGCCATCCGGATCGCGGAATTCGAGAACTCGGTGATCAAGCTCGAGAAGGATTGGGAGAACCGTTATGCCAAACTGGACAACGAAAGCTTCATTCTGATCAACATGGCGCAGAGCGCCTATGTGCGCTACAGCGAGCGTTTCGCCGAGTTGCTGCACGATCAGGTGAAGGATAGCGATCAGATCAAAAGCAAAGGCGTCAAACAGGCGGGATTCTATGTTCTGGTTGGTGCATCCATGCCCAGTGTCCTGATCGAGGGCGGCTTCATCTCGAATCCGCTCGAGGAGAAATTTCTCGCCTCACGTTTCGGACAACAGCATCTGGCAAATCTTTTCTACACCGCCATTGAAAACTACGCCCGCGAATATGAAAAAGATCTCAAGGAATGACCGCTCTGTCTTGACTTTCCGGCGGCGCCGGAATAGTTTGACAGAAGAACATTCCCTTTGTCAGGAGCACTGCCATGCGCAAAACCTTTCGGTGTGCCTGGTGCTTCGAAACGAATGAGATTTTCGTTGACATCTCTGCCGGCGAAGATCAAACGTACGTGGAGGATTGTCAGGTGTGCTGCCGTCCGAACACGATCCACGTCCATATCGACATCGATACACGCCAGGTCACTGTGGAAAATGAAGCCGAGGGATAAAATAAAGCCGAGGGATGAGACCGCGGGATGAGGAGAACATCCGATCGCATCGATCAGCGAAGACGGGAGAGCTCTATGGCCATGCACCGGTCCATGACGACATGAAGTCCCGCCGCCTCCGCACGTTTCGCAGCTTCTTCATCGATAATACCCAGCTGCGTCCAGACTGCACCGGCACCGACACCGATCGCGTCATGCACGATCGCGGCGACATGCTCGGAGCGTCGGAACACATTGACGATATCGATCGGCCCAGGGACGCTGTGCAGATCCGGCCATGCGGGCAGACCGTTCCAGTCGTCCAGTACCGGATTCACCGGGAGCACCGTGTACCCGTGATCGAGCAGCACTTCCGCGACATGATAACTTTCACGATGTGCTTTGGCGGATAGTCCGACGACAGCGACACGTTTGCTTCTTTCAAGGAGGTCAGGGATTCGTTCATTCATGGCTGAGAGGGAGATTGTGGGAAAACGGAGCGCAGGAGTTTTTCGTGGTGGCGGGCACAATCCGCGCCGGCTTCGATGAGTTTTGCCGCCATATCAAAACGCGCCCAGTGGTAGCACTGTACTTCCGGCCGAAGGATATGGTCGGCACGGTCGAGTTGTGCGCGATTGCATCGAGCAGCAGCAATATCTCCTGCGCGCTGCATAATCTCAAAGCCGACCTTCGGCGCAGTGCCCTCGGAAGGCGCTTTACTCACGTCGACCACGACGACGGTGCGCGCTCCCTCGTCCCGGGCTTCCAGAACGGGTGTGGTGCTCGTCACCGCGCCGTCGACAAGAGGCCTTCCGTCGACTACTGCCGGGGCGATGACACCCGGAATACTGCTGCTGGCGGCCACAGCCTCCCGAATGTCTCCTGAACGAAGAGTGCGCGGCTCTCCCGAAAGGAGATCGACCGCAACGCAGGCAAAGGGGATGCGGCAGTCGGAGATGTCTGCGTCATCGAGGAGCATGTCCAGCCCCTGCCGCAGGACGCGGGCCGGAATCATGCCTTCGTGCGTCAATGCCCGGGTGGCACTCAGACGGAGGCGGACGCCCTGTATCCACTCGTCGATCAGGGGGAACAGCGCCGCCTCGCTCTGTCGATGGAAGGCGTCCAGACCGACGGATTCAAAAAACGAGCTGTCCAGAAACTCCTGCAATCGTGTGCGCACTCGTGTGATATCAGGGTCCTGGGCGTACATTCCGCCGATCACCGCACCGATGCTGGTTCCAACGATCAGGTCCGGTCTGCGGCCGAGATGTTCGATCACCTCCAGGACGCCGACATGGGCGAGACCGCGGGCGCCACCGCCGCCGAGGACGAGAGCGGCGGGTTTGCGGTGTGATCCTGAACGTAGAAACCATGGGAGCGGCATGGGATTTCCCTGATCGTTTGGGTGTGAAATATAGGTCCCTTTTCGCCCAAACGAAAACCGCCGTTCTTCTGCATTGACATTCGGATCGGTCCGCCGTAGTTTTCTATGATACAGCGGCAATTCCGATGCCTGCTTCCCCCGCCGAACAGACAGTTCTTTCATAGAGACGTGCGAGGTCGATATGCACAGTTGTTTCCTCCTTCGCTCCGTTGCGATCGGCATCTTCCTGCTCACCCTCTCGCTGACGGCTGCTGCACAGTCATCACTCATCCATCAGGACGGGGATGAGCAGCGTGGCAGTGTGGTCGAGAATGCCCGGGCGCGACACACGTATTTTTATCAGCGCCTGACCTGGCCCGGCGGCAGCATCCCTCCCGGCGCACGTGCCCGTGCGTTTGAGACCATGCAGACGAGACCCCAGTATCAGCCGTTGCACAAAGGTGCGGCGGAAGACCTGGTGTGGCGGAATATCGGTCCTGACAATATCGGTGGACGCATCTTCGCCCTGGCGCTGAATCCCCTTCGGCCCGAAACAATGTTCGTCGGCGCCGCGGACGGCGGTGTCTGGCGTTCTTATGATGCCGGACGCACCTGGGAGTCCGTATCCGATGACTTCCCCACTCAGGCGATGGGTTCCATTGCCATCAATCCCGTGGATACCAGTATCATCTACGCGGCAACCGGTGATGCCAGCTTCGGATCGCAGTCCTTCGACGGCGCCGGCGTGATGAAATCCACAGACGGCGGTGCAACGTGGATCGAGCTCCAGGGCGATTCCCTCCCGCGCTATATTCGTGCGAGCGATATCGCCATCAATCCGGTGGATCCCGACATCCTGTATCTTGCCATCCCGTACGGGAATTTCGACCCTTCACTCGGTGGCATCTGGCGGACGAAAGATGGTGGTGCAAGCTGGGAACTGGTGCTCACCGGACGCATGACCGACATCGTAATCAATCCTCTGAACCCGGATATCCTGTATACGGTATCCAGCAAGGTGATCGGCGGAATGACCGCTGACCGCTACGGCCTGCAGAAGACCACCGACGGCGGCGACAGCTGGTTCCCCATCGACATCGGTGTGCCGGATTCACTGATCGGACGCACCGCCATCGGGATCTGTGCAACACAACCGGACGTTGTGTATCTCGGCGTTTCGGAGGTCACCGGTGCCGGACGCACGCCACTGCTCGGCATTTTTAAAACCACGAATGCAGGCGTCGACTGGACGAAGCTTTCCGTGCCATTCGATTATCTCATCCCGCAGGGCTGGTTCGACAATATCATCGGTGTCCATCCCACGAACCCGGACATTGTCTATGCCGGTGGTGTCAAGCTGATTCGTTCCTCCGATGGCGGGCAGACCTGGGAGCGCATCGCCGATCAACTGGCCGGAGGCATTCTGCACGTCGATCAACATGAGATCGAATTCGATCCATCCGATCCCGACCGTGTCTACGTCGGGAACGACGGCGGACTTTTCCTTCTCACCGATGAAGGCAGGACGCTGGAGAAGAGGGATATCGGCATGAGCATCACGCAGTTCATCGGCGGGGATATGTATCCCGGCACCGATGCATTCATGCTGGGTGGAACACAGGACAACGGGACACTGCGCTCCAATGACGCCGATCCCGATTTCGAGCTGGTGCTTTACGGTGACGGCGGACATGGATACATTCATCCGACGCAGCCGAATGTCATGTATACGACACAGGAACGGCTCAAACTCTGGCGGTCCGAGGATTTCGGTCGGACCTGGACCTGGGCCATCGGTGATCTGCCCAATGAGAATTCTCTGTTCTATGTTCCGTACGTCATGGATCATGAGAATCCTGATGTGCTCTATCTCGGTTCCTACCGTCTGTACCGGACTTCCAACGCCGGGCAATCCTGGGAGCAGTTGCAATCCTGTCCGTTCCAGGCCGAGAGTGGGGGCTGCTACTACATCACCGCGGTCGGGATGGCGCCGTACGATCATCGCATCGTACTCGCCGGCGCTCCCGGACAGGTAGGCATCTCGACGGATGAAGGCCGCAGCTGGTACATCAGCAAGGGACAGCTCCCACTGGCTTCATGCAGCGCGGTGCGAACCTATGCCCCGGGTGTGATGTACGCCACGTTCAGCCGCTATGAGGTTGACAAAGTATGGAAGTCGACCGATTACGGGCGGACATGGACCAGCATCGACGGCGATCTGCCGGACATTCCCGTCAACGACATCGTTGCGCTCGACGGGAAGCTGGTCATCGGCACAAATCTCGGAACATACATCAGTGAAGACGATGGCACAACATGGCAGCGTCTCACGAACGGCATGCCGACCGTCGCCGTCCTCAGGCTGCGGTATCAGCAGGAGACCGGTGTCCTGCGCGCGATCACGCATGGCCGTGGCATCTATGACATGCAGTGGAAAACACCGGCGGAGAAGGCGCCGGAATTCGTCTCACGTCCCGATACCACCACGCTGCACATGTACCAGCCCTTCGTGTATGCTCCGGTGGTGCACGCCTGGCCACGCCCGACGTATCGACTGGTGGAGGGTCCGCAGACGGCAAGCATCGATCCGGTGCTCGGCATTGTCCGCTGGACGGCGAGCGATCTGATCACCCGTTTCACCATCGAGTCCGAGAACAGCGCCGGCACCAGCAGGCAGACGTTTACACTGCGCACCGCCGACGTCATTTCCACCGAATGGGAAATTGTCCAATCCAGGACGTTAAGTTCGCAGGTCAATCACGCGTCTGTCGCCGCCGACGGATCGCTCTGGCTGGCGCGCGATACGGCATGGGTGTCCGTCTCCACCGACGAGGGCCGCAGCTGGGAGCATTTCCGGTTGCCGGAGACCGAGGTGTCCGTTCTCAGCGTATTCGCCCTGGACAGGAACACGGCATACGTCGGTACCGGCGGACCACAAAGCCTTGTCAACACGGGCAGCGGCCATGTGTGGAGGACAATGGATGGTGGCCGGACCTGGGAGGACCTGCTCTACGGCATCGATTCCCGCTTCGGCAATATCCATTTCTGGGACGTGAACAATGGAATTGTCGTCAGCCAGGGTGCGCAGGACAGCGCAGACGTCTTTCTCACCTCCGATGGGGGAGCGACGTGGCAGCGAATGCCCGAGAGACCGTACGCACGTATCCCGCTGTACAATACACTGACCTTTGTCGATCGTGATCACGGCTGGTTCGCGTCCTCGAATGTATATGAGCAGGAGGATGCCCATATTTTGCGTACAGTGAACGGAGGGCGCAACTGGGAAATCAAATCCGCCGGTAGCGGAATCAGCAATGTTTCGGATATCGCCTTCATCGATTCATTCAAGGGCTGGTTTGTGGATGAAATCTCACGCCGTGTGAAGCGGACGGTCGCCGGGGGTCAACGCTGGATTTCCGCCTTCTACCCGATGGCGGGCGAACGCCTGGTCGGTGTCCATGCGGATCCGGTCAGCGGTGTGGTCTGGATACTCAGCGATCAGCATGCCTGGGTCAGTTCCGATGAAGGAAACAGCTGGACGAAAACGACACTGATCCCAGCCGGTTTCATGCAGTCCCTCACGTTCGCGGACTCGCTGCGTGGCTGGGCAGTCACGAAAAACGGCATTGTGGAGCGACAGATTGGAAACCCGTTCGTCGTCTCGGCGCATCCCCCTGCGCGGCCGACATCACTTGCATTGGGCAACGCATATCCGAATCCCGTCACTATGTTTTCCGACGGTGTCATGATTCCGTTCCGCACGGAACGGGAGCAGCATGTGACCGTCACACTTTACAATGCTGCAGGGCAGAGTATCGGTACGCTCCTCGATCGCACGCTGCCGCCGGGCGAACACTTCACGACCTGGGATCCACAGGGCGTCAGCAATGGTGTATATTTTCTCACTCTTCGCGCCGGTGGTCAGGCAGTGACCGGGCGTATCGTGCTCGCACGATGATCTCAGACAAAGACCCATCGCAGCTGTCGCCATCAGTTGAATGGCATGATGTCCGCTGCGCCGATTGTTCATCAGGTATCTTCCTCCGCGAATTATTCCAGATCCAGGACTGAAACGGCATGCGAACACAGATCTGCTCTCTTCCCGCAGCGATATTCATGCTGCTGCTTTCTCTGACAGGGATGCTCTCCGCCCAGCAGGACCCGATGGTGGTTCATGCAGAGGACAGCTACCGGCCCGTAACCGATAAACCGCGTGCCCGCGCGGAATACTTCTATCACCGGGTGACCTATCCCGGCGGCGACATCCCTCCCGGCGGACGAGTTCGTGCGTGGCGGCAGGCGCAGGAGAAGATGTCCCTGTTCGCGCCGACAGGGACGGGCGGTATCATGGACGTTCCGGAGTGGAGGAACGTCGGACCGGTCAACGTCGGCGGGCGCATTCTTGCGGTGGCGGCGAATCCGCGCAATCCTGAAACAGTGTTCATCGGTGCCGCCGACGGCGGTATCTGGCGGAGCTGGGATGCAGGAAGAAGCTGGCATTCCGTTTCTGACGAACTGCCGACGCAGGCCATGGGTGCGATCGCGATCAATCCCGTCGACACCAGCATCATCTATGCCGGAACCGGCGAAGCGAGCTGGGCGCAGCGGACATTCGACGGCGGCGGGATGTTCAAGAGTACAAACAGCGGGACGACCTGGACGGAAATCGGTGCGACAACACTGCCGCCTTATTCCCGAGCGAGCGATATGGTCATCAATCCGCTCGATCCCGATATCATCTACGCTGCCATCCCTGACGGCATGCGCGACGATGCACTCCGCGGCATCTGGCGCAGTACGGATGCCGGGGAGAACTGGACACTGATTCTCACCGGCCAGATGACCGACATCGTCCTGAATCCACAAGAACCGGACATTCTCTATACTGCATCCAGCAAGATCTTCGAAGGCGGCATCGCCGACCGCTATGGCATGCTCAAGAGCACTGACGGGGGCGACACATGGATGAAGCTCGATATCGGTGTTCCCGATTCGCTGATGGGGCGCACCAGCATCGGTATCTGTGACGCTCAACCGGATGTGCTGTATATCGGTGTCTCGGAAATCACCGGCGATGATCGCACGCACCTTCTCGGCGTATTCAAGACGGAGGATGGCGGCGCGACATGGACAGAGCTGACCGTGCCGTTCGACTACATGGTGTCGCAGGGATGGTACGACAACATCATGGGCGTGCATCCAGTCGATCCTGACATCGCCTATGCCGGCGGGGTGAAGCTGATCGTCACCCGTGACGGAGGGAGCACGTGGGAACGTGTTCCGGATCAGGGGTACGGCGGCATCGTGCATGTCGATCAGCACGCGATCGACTTCCGCCGCGACGATCCTTCCGTGGTGTATCTCGGGAATGACGGCGGGTTTTTCGTGGGGACGAATGATGGGACAGATTGGGAGAAACGGGATTACGGGCTGTCGATCACCCAGTTCATCGGCGGGGCGATGCATCCTTCCAGTGATGCGATTCTGTTTGGCGGGACGCAGGACAACGGGACTCTGTTCTCGAATCGATCCCCGGAATTCGAATTGGTTTTATACGGTGACGGCGGGAACGGCGCCATCAACCCGGAGAAGCCGAATATCATGTACACCACCAGGGAGACACTGAAATTCTACCGCTCGGACGATTTCGGCGAAACCTGGACGCGCATGCAGAACGGGATGGGTATGGACCGTTCGCTTTTTTATATCGACTACGCCATGGATCCGAACGATCCCGATGTGCTGTATCTCGGGACGTCACGCATGTACAAGACCACCAACGGCGGGGAGAACTGGATTCTGAAAAGCACCTGCCCCGTGCCCACACTCGGCGGTTGCTACTATGTCAGCGCACTGAGCGTCGCGCCATACGACAGCCGATTCGTTTTCGCGGGCGGTGCGGGCGGAGGGATCTCCATCTCACGCGATGCCGGGGAGACCTGGGAACCCGTCGCCGATTCACTGCGGCCAATCGGCTACTGCAGTGCGGTGCGGAGTTTTCGTCCCGGCGTTGTGTACGCAACGTACAGCCGCTACGGCATTGACAAAGTCTGGCGCAGTCTCGACACCGGCGCGACGTGGACGAGCATCAACGGGAATCTCCCTGATGTCCCGCTCAACGACATCGTCGAACTGGACGGAAATCTCATCGTCGGATCGGACGTCGGGGCATTCGTTTCGGTTGACGATGGAACCACCTGGCAGCGCTTCGGAACGGGCATGCCCAGCGTGTCGGTGCAGCGCTTTGTCTACAGTACGAGAACCGGGACGCTGCGAGCCATTACCCATGGCCGCGGCATGTACGACATGCAGTGGGCACCGCTCTCTCCGACCGCACCGGAATTCGTCTCCCGTCCCGATACCACCATGCTCGAGCCTGACCAACCGTTCATCTACGCACCCGTTGTCGATGCCGTCCCTGCTGCCAGGTTCCACCTCCTCGAAGCACCTGTCGGAGCGACAGTAGACAGCGTGCTCGGTGTTGTGCGCTGGACCGGCGGAGCGAAGGTCGGGCGCTTCGTCCTGGAAGCAAGAAACGATCAGGGCTCCACCACGCAGGTCTTTCATATCCCGACAAATGATGTCCGCCTCACGGATTGGGCGATCGTGCAGCCACGGCCACTGAGCACTCCGGTCAACGGTATGGCCTGGGGAGCGCCGAACGCGCTGTGGCTGGTACGCGACAGCGCCCTCGTCTCGCGCTCGATCGACGGGGGGCTGTCCTGGGAGCACCGGACGCTTCCGGGAACGAATGCACAGGTGCTCGACATCCATGCCTTCGACAGTGACCATGCCATCGTGGGGACGCGTAGCGGAGAGATTATGAAAACCTCCAACGGCGGTGGCTCATGGAGTATTCTGCTCTCCACGGTCAACTCCCGATTCGGAAATATCCATTTCCACGATTCGGAGACCGGGATCGCTGTCACGGAGGATACGGATCGCACCGGTACGGCGCTGGTATACCGGACGGTGGACGGTGGTCGCAGCTGGGAAATTCTCGCCCGCGTACCGGCACGCTTTCCCATAGATCGAACACTGACCTTCATTGACAGAGAGCACGGTTGGTTCGCCTCGTCCAATCTTTCGAAGAGTCCACCCGCAGAACCGGTCATTCTGCGAACGCAGGACGGCGGTCGCACCTGGGAGGAAGCAGTGGTATCGGCGCAGAACATTCATCGCATCGCATTCTTCAACCAGGATCGCGGCCTCTGTGTCGACGACATGACCGGGAATGTCCGCCGCTCGGTCGATGGTGGTCGAAGCTGGCGCTCGGCATTCTTCCCCATGAGCGGAAAGAGAAATGTTGCTGTTCAGACCTTTCCGAACAGTGCCTCAGTCTGGATCGTGGGGGATGATGGCGCCTGGGTGAGCCCGGACGCAGGTGCGAGCTGGACACACACGAAGATGGTCGATCTCGGTTCGTTGCAGGATGCGGTCTTTGCGGATTCCGCGACGGGCTGGGTCGTCACTCCAGCCGGGATGGTACAGAAGCTGGTGGCCAATCCGCTTCTCTCAGTCGAAGACAGGAGGCCGGCTGCCGCTGCCGGGATGTGGATCGACGGTGTGTATCCCAATCCCGCCCCGGCCACTGTCGGGACGGTACGGATATCCTTCCGCCTCGACCGTCGGCGTCCCGTGCGTCTCGAAGTATACAACAGTGCCGGTGTGCGCATCGCGCAATTGGTGGATGCGAACCTCCCGGCCGGAACACACGAAACGGAACTTTCTGCTGGAAATTTCGTCAGCGGTGCCTATTTTGTTGCGTTACACTCGGGAACGGATACGGTCATCAGGCGTATGATCCTGGCGCGGTAACCTCTTTGGCCACTGCGGCCGCATGCATGCTTTCACCATTAAGGAGTAATAGATGAGGATATCAAGAATACTGCTGTACGCCCTGCCGATGCTGCTTCTGGTGGCCTGCAGTGACGATGACGTCGTCAATCCGCCCGTGAACAATACGGACACGGAGAAGCCGTTTCTGACCATCCTGAAGCCGACGCCCGACCAGGAAGTCGTCGGTGATCAACTGCTGGTCGAAATCTCCGCCTCCGACAATCACAAAGTGGTTAAAGTGGAGATTTTTTTGAGTGACAGTCCATTCGCTGTGAAGACGCTCACTGCCGAACCCTGGACGACGACACTCGATGTCAGCGCCCTCGTACCCGGCGCCCATGCGGTTTCGGCCAAAGCGTATGATTCAACGGGCAACGAATCGAACCGCTCGACAATCACCTTCATCAAGGTGGAAGAGGGGAATTTCCATTTCACCTTCACCGACGGAGCAGAATTCACATACGACAGATGGGATCTGGATGCCACCGGTGCCCCGGACGAATCGACGAAACATCTCTATGTGACACGGATAGAGCAGGGTGACGGCTCATCGTTGGACGGAATGACGGACTGGTACCGGATGATTTCCACGGACAACGCCACCGGCCGTTCCGATACGCTCATCGTCCGCACGGACGCACAGCATAATATCCTCGTCTACGGGCTGGCCAACGCTCTTGTCACCCGTTTCCTGCGTCCGCTGGTCGAGAGTGGCACCCTGCCGAGCATGCCGTCGCTGCCGGCTCCGGAGTGGATTTATCTCGCGCAGGTCAACGATCAGAACGGTGATCCGCTGGATCCGGGCGTCACGTGGGATGTCACGTCTCCGGCGGGGATTCAGATCCCTTTCGGACTGATTTCTGCGACGATCAAGATGCGGGCATCGTATGCCGAAAAGGGCGAGATCATCCCCGTAGGGGTGAAGAATGTTTCCACATGGCGTACACGCATCATGGTCACCATCACACTGCTGAGTGACACGGACATCCCGGTGGATATCTGGTTTTCGGATGACCCCTCGGGCCAGATACAGCTTCGGCAAGAAAGTGCCGAGATCGATGTGCTAAGTTTCAAGCTCCCGGTTCCCGGAGACCTGCAGAAGCTCACTTCCTGGAAGTAAACGAATGGACGTTCGAATGAACCCCGGTACCAAAATACCGGGGTTTTTTGTATCATCCACGAGAATGCAAAGACTCGCTCGCTTCTCTCCTTTCCCCAGCTGTATGGAGTTCCCGCCATGAAGTACATCATCCTTTTCGCCCTGTGCATTCTTCTGCCTCTGCTGCAGCCTTCCGCTTCCGGATTTGCCGTGTCCACGTCCCCGTCCACGACAGGGGGGCCGGGATGGTCGATCCCGGAGGACGCACAGTTCGTTCCCCGTACCGTCATTGTGAAATTCCGTTCCTCCGTGGAGCATCGTCTCAGCAAGCACAGCGCCGGAGTCGCTTCCGTCGCACCGCTGATGACGCGCTATGGCGTACGGTCCGTGCAGCAGATGTACCCGCATCATCGATCCACCTGGTTGATGGATGGCGGGGAGGTTGCCCTGCAGCGGATGTATCGCATCACATATACCGAGGATGTGAATCCACGCGAGGTCGCCATGGCCTTTCGTGCACTCCCCGAAGTCGCGTACGCGGATCCCGAAATCATGCATCGGCTGAGCTATACACCCGATGATCCGCGGCTGGATGAACAGTATGCCCTTGAAAGGGTGGAGGCGGAAAAGGCCTGGGATCTGACCACAGGCAGCGAGGATGTTGTGATCGCCATTGTTGACAGTGGCGTGATGCTCTCCCACGAGGACCTCAAGGATCGGATCTGGGTCAATCCCGGCGAGGATATTGATAAGGATGGTGTGTTCACTGCGGCCGATATCGACAGCATTGACAATGACGGGAACGGATATATCGACGATATCGTCGGAATCGACTTCGCCGGACCGACACTGACGTCGGGGGGGAATTATTACGACAACAATCCTGATCCGACACCGAGTGGACACCCGCATGGCACGCACGTGGCAGGCATCGCGGCCGCGACCGGAGACAACGCAAAGGGGATTGCCGGACTGGCCTACAGCTGTCGTATCATGCCGGTGAAAATCGGGGCGGATTCTTACTCGCCCTATCTCACACGCGGATATGACGGTATCGTCTACGCAGCGGATAACGGAGCTCATGTCATCAACTGCAGCTGGGGAGAGCAGGGGGG
>JAFGKR010000065.1 GCA_016928515.1 Bacteroidota bacterium
CATCAATGGCTGCATCCGGTGTTCGCACAGGCAGAGCATACCATGGGGCTCGTGGAACATCACGATCATACAATGGAATTGGTCCTTATGGCGATCAGCGTGGCAATCGGGCTGACGGGCTGGTGGTTCGGACGCAGCGTCTTCCTGAAGGACCCGCAGGCGGATCGGCGCATCGCGGCCAGAACCGGATTCCTTTACCGCCTGCTCGCCAACAAGTATTACGTTGACGAAGTATATGACGCAACCGTCGTACGTCCGGTGGTCAAGACCTCGGATGCGTTCATGTACCGCTTCTTCGACGTCCGCATCATCGACGGTATCGTCAACGGTGCGGCCTCAGTGACCTCCTGGGTAAGTCGCTCACTGCGCGTACTACAGACCGGCATCGTGCAGAATTACGCCGCGATGATCGTCGTCGGCATCGTCCTCGTCCTCGGATTGCTCATATTCAGCTGATAAACGCGATGATTCCACACGTCCTGAATGTCGTCCTTTTCCTCCCTTTGATCGGCGCTGCCGCCGTCATGCTCGCGCGCCGCAATGACAACGCCGCGCGCTGGACGGGACTGCTGTTCTCCCTGTTGACCTTCATCCTTTCCCTGGAGCTGTTCTTCGCCTATGACGCGGCGAATCCCGCAATGCAGTTCGTCGAGAAAGTCAGCTGGATCCCGGCACTGAATGTGAGTTACCACGTCGGGCTGGACGGCATCTCGTTGCTGCTGGTGATGCTGACCTCGTTCCTGACACCGATCGTGCTTATTTCCTCCTGGCGTTCGATATCGCAGAAAATCGCACTCTACGTTGCGATGATGCTCATCCTCGAGACGGCGATGATCGGTGTGTTCTCGGCGTTGGACACCTTCCTCTTCTACGTCTTCTGGGAGTTGATTCTCATTCCGATGTATTTCATCATCGGTATCTGGGGAGGAAAGGATCGGATATACGCCACGGTCAAGTTCTTCATCTATACGATGGTGGGTTCGCTGCTCATGCTCATTGCCATCATCTGGCTGGGTTATTATGCGACCACGCTGCCGGGCGGTGTATTCACCACGGACATCACGCAGCTCTTCGACATCGCACCCACCATCCCGATGGGTATACAGGGATGGATGTTCGCCGCTTTCGCACTGAGTTTCCTGATCAAGGTGCCGGCGTTTCCGCTGCACACCTGGCTGCCGGACGCTCACGTACAGGCACCGACGGGTGGATCGGTCATTCTCGCCGGCGTGCTGCTCAAAATGGGAACCTACGGTCTGATTCGCTTCAATCTTCAGCTCTTCCCTCACGCGTCCCTGGAATTCGCCTCCTTCCTTTCCGTGCTCGGCGTTGTGGGCATCATTTACGGAGCGCTCGTTTCCATGGTCCAGAAGGATGTGAAAAAACTCGTGGCGTACTCCTCGGTGAGTCACATGGGCTTCATTCTTCTGGGGCTGTTCGGTGTGACGGTACAGGGCCTGCAGGGCGGACTTATTCAAATGGTCAACCACGGGCTTTCCACCGGCGCGCTGTTCCTTATCGTAGGAATGATCTACGACCGGCGCCATACGCGCATGATCGAGGAGTTCGGCGGACTCGCACGACAGATCCCCATTTTCTCGACGTTCTTCATGATCGTCACACTGTCGTCGGTCGGTTTGCCGGGCCTCAACGGTTTTGTCGGAGAATTTCTCATTCTCCTGGGTTCATTCCAGTCCGACGTTCTCGGTTCACCGTGGTACGTGGTGTTCGCGGCCAGTGGTGTGGTGTTCGCCGCCGTGTACATGCTCTGGATGTTCCAGCGCGTGGTCTTCGGCGTGTCACGCAATCCCGAGAACGAGAAGATTGTGGACCTGAATTCCCGCGAAATCGGGCTGCTTCTGCCTGTTGTCCTCTTTATTGTCTGGATCGGCGTCTATCCGTCCACCTTCCTCGAGAAGACGGAGCCGTCGGTGCAACGTGTCGTCGAAAAACTGGAAAAGGTGCAGCGGGGTGAATATCTGACGTCCTCCGTTTCAGAACAGTAATGTACAGGAGCACCTTCTTGAAACCGTTTTCCCGACTTATCAGAACGTGCCTCGGGGCGTTCGCGGTTCTCGTGCTTTACGCGTCCCCGACCCTTGCGTCGGCGGGCGGCGAAATGCATATCGTTGAACCCAATCCCTGGATGGTCATTCCCTTTGTCGTCCTTCTGCTCGCCATCGCCCTGATGCCTTTCATCAACGGCAAGTGGTGGCATCACTACTTCCCGCATGTCGCGATCGGACTGGGACTGATCACCATCGTGTACTACGTCTTTTTCCTCGAGAATCCGGTGCGCATGCTGCATTCCGGGATCGAGTATTTCAGCTTCATCTGCCTAGTCGGTTCGCTGTATGTCGTCGCCGGCGGTATGCACATCGCTCTCAAGGGGTATGCCACGCCGCTGAAGAACGTCATCATTCTTGCATTCGGCGCGGTGCTCTCCAATTTGGTGGGTACCACCGGCGCATCGATGATTCTGATCCGACCGTACATGCGCAACAACAAGACGCGCCTGCACGCTTATCACATCGTTTTCTTCATCTTCATCGTCAGCAACATCGGCGGCGGACTGACGCCCATCGGCGATCCTCCGCTCTTTCTCGGATACCTGAAAGGAATCCCGTTTTTCTGGGTACTGTTCAACGTCTGGGACATCTGGTTGCTGACCGTTCTGATCGTGCTTGCCGTTTTCGTCGCCCTCGACTGGTATTTCTACATGAAAATGCCGGCCGACGTGCGGGAGAAACAGGACGAAGCAGGGGACGCAACGAAAGTGCAGGGCATGCACAACATCGCTTTTCTGCTGGTGATCATCGTGGCCGTGTTCATACAGGATCCTCCATACGTCCGCGAACTGATCATGATTGCGGCGGCGGCGGCATCGTACTATACGACGAAAAAACCGGTGCATGCGGCGAACGATTTCAATTTTTTCCCCATCAAGGAAGTGGGATTCCTCTTCCTCGGATTGTTCGCGACCATGGTGCCAGCACTGGACTGGCTGGAACTTAACGCCGCCAGTCTCGGCATCACGCATGCGGGACAGTTCTACTGGGGCACCGGCCTTCTTTCCTCTTTCCTGGATAACGCTCCCACCTATCTGAACTTCCTCAGCGCGGAGATTGGCCTGCTGGTCAAACCCGAACTGGTCGATCAGGTCAAGGAAGTGATCGCCAACGGTGCGCTCCAGGCCCCGAATTTCATGCAGTACTCCGAGGACGTGCGTTCGACGGTGCAGACGCTCGTGGAGTATCACTCGTCGATGGTCGCCGCAAACGACGTGCCTCTCAGTGACATTCAGGTATCCGAGCTGATCAGCAGCCATGGCATTTACGTCGTCGCAATCAGTGTTTCCGCAGTATTCTTCGGTGCCATGACCTATATCGGAAACGCTCCGAATTTCATGGTCAAATCCATCGCCGAACAGATGGGCGCGAAGATGCCTTCGTTTTTCGGTTACATGTTCAAATTCTCGATTCCCATTCTGCTGCCGATCTTTGTGCTGATCTGGTGGCTGTACTTCTCCTGAGAAGGACATTTTTTTTCACTGCGATTTCAGGTTCTGACAATGGAACAACTGCTCACCGATTCCCTGAACACCGCCCCGATCACCGGAATGATCGTCCTCACACTGGTCGTGGTGATGATCAATGCGTTGAAAAAGAAACCCCTTTCCGCGGAATACTGGGTGTCGCTCGTCGGCATCATTGCGAATATCGCGCTCGCGGTCTGGGTTTTCCCGGAACGCGGCACAGCCTTTGCCGGATCGGTGATGACGGGTGGATTCGCCAGTGTCACGGCGATTCTCTTCCTGACGGCTGCGGGACTCACCCTCATGCTCTCGCGGACGTACATCGAAAAAGTCGGCGCGAACTTCGGCGAGTTCTTTCACCTGATACTGCTCGCGACACTGGGAATGATGACATTCTCCTCGGGCGTCGATCTGCTCGTCACCTTTGTCGGACTCGAGTTGATGTCCGTTCCCCTGTTCGTGCTCGCGGGAATCACCCGGCGGAACGTGAAAGCCAATGAAGCCGCGTTGAAGTATTTTCTGCTCGGTGCGTTCGCGACGGGATTCTTCCTGTACGGCATCGCGCTGATTTACGGAACGACCGGAAGCACGAAAATTCTCGAGATCGTCCAGAATATTTCCGCATACAAGTCCGAGCCCCTGTTTCTGACGGGGGCCGGACTGATGCTCGTCGGTTTTGCCTTCAAGATCGGGGCGGTGCCCTTCCACATGTGGGTACCGGACGTGTACGAGGGATCACCGACCATGGTCTCCGCATTCATGTCCACGGGTGCGAAGGCGGCGGCATTCTCGGGCCTCCTGCTGCTCTTCACCGCGACATTCGATTTCACGAACAGCAGCATGAACACCGTCCTTGCCGTGCTGTCCGTCGCGTCGATGATCATCGGCAACGTGGTGGCCCTGTCGCAAAGCAACTTCAAGCGCATGCTCGCTTATTCCAGCATCGCCCATGCGGGCTACATGCTCATCGGCATCACCGCGGGCGGCGGCATGAGCATCGCGGGAGTGTTGTTCTATCTCGCTGCATACATTCTGACCAATATCGGCGCGTTCGGCATCATTTCGATCGTCGAGAACTCCGATCAGACCGGGACGAATATCGATGACCTCCGCGGATTGTACGAGCGCCATCCGGCGTTGTCGGTGATACTCGCGGTGTTCATGTTCTCGCTCATCGGCCTTCCGCCATTCGCCGGATTTTTCGGCAAGTACTACATCTTTGTTGCAGCCATTGAAAGCGGCTACACCTGGCTTACCATCGTCGGCGTCATCACCAGCATGATTTCCGTGTATTACTACCTGCGTGTTGTGGTGGTGATGTTTTTCCAATCCTCCGAGCAGCCGGTTACGGTCCGCTTCGGAGCGGAGGGCGCGTTCGCGCTGGCAGTCGCCACCGCAGGCGTGCTGCTGATCGGGATTTTCCCGTCGATGGTGCTGGACTGGGTGAACGGCCTGTTCTAAACGTTTATGCTTCCCGTCTATACATCCGAAGAGATGCGCGGCTGCGACGCGGCGGCCATCTCAACCTATGGCATTCCCGGCATTGTCCTGATGGAGAACGCCGCACGCGGCGCCGTGGATGCCGTTGAGGAGTTCTTCGGTGCCGCTGCGGGCAGGTGGATTCTCATCATCGCCGGCAAGGGGAACAACGGCGGCGACGGCTTCACCATGGCGCGACACTTTGTCAATCGCGGTGCGGATGTTGACGTCTTCACCCTCGGTCCCGATACCGCCTCGACAGGAGACGCCGCGGCGAATCTTGCTGTCCTTCGTGCGATGGAGAAGGAGACAGGGCGTCTGCGTGTCCATCTCCTCAGCAGCACGGCCTCGCTGGAAGACCTGTTGCAGCGCCGGCCGTGGCTCGCAGTGGATGCGATGCTGGGCACCGGCCTCTCATCCCCCGTCAAGGGCGAGATTGCGGAAATCATCGAGGTGCTGAACCGCGCGGATGTGCGGGTGATGGCGGTGGACATTCCCACGGGTATCAACGCCGATACAGGGGACGTCATGGGCGGTGCCGTTCAGGCGGATCTCACTGCCACCATGGGCGGACTCAAACGCGGGCTGCTGCTGCGCGGCGGACGCGGCCACGCGGGAGAGGTGCGAAACATCGATATCGGGATTCCCCGGGAGGGATACGCGGCGCAGGCGACATCGACGTTCCTCCTCGATCTGTCGGATATCGAGCACTGGCTGCCTCGGCGGTCATTCGATGCGCATAAATATCAGCTCGGCAGCGTCTTTGTGCTCGCAGGTTCGATCGGACTGACAGGTGCCGCGGCAATGGCGTCACGGGGTGCACTGCGCAGCGGCGCCGGCATCGTGCATCTGGGCATCCCGCAGAGCCTGAACGCCACCATGGAAGCGAAGCTCACCGAAGTGATGACCGTTCCCTGCAGTGAAACAAGCGAGGGATCACTGAGCCTCAACGGATATGACGCAATCCTGGAGCGCATCGACGCCGCGACGGTGAGCATCATCGGTCCGGGGATCTCCCGGCAGTACGAGACACAGAATCTCGTGCGCAAGCTGATCGAGCATGCGACGGCTCCCCTTCTTCTGGATGCCGACGCGCTCTACGCGCTCAGCGGACACCTCGATCTTCTGCACCAGAGCCAGGCGGATATCATCCTCACTCCCCATGTCGGGGAATTCGCGCGTCTGGTGTCGCAGTCGAAGCAGGAAATCGAGACCAAGCGCATCGACATCGCGCATACCTTCGCCGTTGAATTCGGAGTGACGCTGGTGCTCAAGGGCGCGCCGACGGTCATCGCCACGCGGGACGGCACGGTGTACATCAATTCCACCGGCAATCCCGGCATGGCCACCGCGGGAGCAGGGGATGTGCTCTCGGGCATCATCGCAGGATTCGCGGCACAAGGATGTCCCGCATCACATGCCGCCTGTCTCGGCGTGTACCTGCACGGACTCGCGGGCGATCACGCCAAGAAGCAGGTCGGGGAATACGGTCTGATCGCCACGGATCTGTTGCGCTCGTTTGCTGAAGTGCTGCGTGACATCACCCCTCCCGCAACACGCGAGGGTATGTGAGCACACGCGTTTCCTCCCGGCGCACCGTCCTTCCCGCCTTCCTCTGGTTTCTCCTGATCATGGTTCTTCTCTCTCTCCCGGGGGACTCCTTCGGGACCTTCCGCTTCGAGTACCGCGACAAGCTCGGACATTTTGTTCTGTTCGGCGTACAGCAGTTCCTGCTGTGGATCGCACTCGAGCTGCCGCATCCCAGGTACGCCTCCCACCGCCGTTCCCTCCTGATCTCCTCGCTTGCCACCCTTGTCTTCGGCGCGCTGAGCGAGCTGTATCAGGGAGCGTTCACCTCACGCATGGCCGATCCGTTCGACATGCTTGCGAACGGCATCGGCGTCGCCGCGGCGGTGCTCGCAATTCGGCTGTTCACGCCGGAGCGAGTCCTGAAATCTGCGCGTGTACTCTACCGGTTGAAACACACCTGATCCCTTTCCTGAGTTGCATATTATCGGACTTCCGAGTACATTTCATACGATCAGGTCTGATATCCCGCAGGAGGTGGACAGATGCGAACCGATATACAGGGGTGTGAAAAGCGGTTTCCTTCCGTCACCTTCGCCGTGCTGCTCGCGATGGTGCTTGCGCTGAATGCAGGCTGCGCTGAGAAAGAAGCGCTTCCCGTACAGACGAGCGCCGTCGGGGACGATCCCGTCGGCATCACGATTCCGCTGGTCGATACGTTGACGGCGGACAGCTCCCGCTACGTATTCGTTGCGGCAGGTTCCTTCCTCATGGGGGATATCAACGACTTCCCGGAACCAGCCGGCGCCCGGCCGGTGCATGAGGTGCGGATCACGCGGAGTTTCCTCATCGGAAGAACGGAAGTCACGCAGAAGCAATACCGCGATATCATGGGAGAAAATTCCAGTGTGTTCATCGGTGACGACCTCCCGGTGAACAACGTCACATGGTACGAGGCGGTGGCGTACTGCAACGCTCTTTCCGCCGCGGAAGGACTCACTCCCTGCTACACCGGACACGGAGACAGCATCGTCTGCGACTGGGATGCGAACGGATACCGCCTGCCCACGGAGGCGGAATGGGAATACGCGTGCCGCGCAGGACTCGAGACGGATTACTCTTCCGGTGACATGACGTGGCCGGGACCTCGTCCCCTGGATTCGATGCTCAATGAAGTCGGATGGTATTACGGGAACAGCCAAAGCGTGCAGCCCGTCGGGAAGAAGCATCCCAACCGCATCGGACTGTACGACATGCACGGCAACATTCGCGAGTGGTGCTGGGACTGGTTCATCCACGACTGCTATTCCCTCTCCCCGGCAGCGGATCCGCGCGGTCCCGCGAAAGGTGATTGGTATTTCCGAGTTCAACGGAGCGGTTCCGTCGGAGATCCCGCCTGTTACTGCCGCTCTTCCAGCCGCATGGGCTACATGCCGTATTACCGCTGCGGGTTCTATGGTTTCCGCGTCGTCCGTCTCGCAACCGGCTAGCGTGCATCCTTCGCGGGCGTCGGAATACCGCATGCATTTTATTTAGACCAGGTATTGATTGATGTCATCAGAAAGGCTATATTCCCTTTGTACCTTTCTCGTTTATAATGGTTCGATTGTGATAAAAGCCGCCCTGCACAGGCGGCTTTTTTTTTCACGCTACCCGTATACGCACAAACGCCTGGAATATGCACCGGGCGTTCCTGCTAACGAAGCCTTCGTTCCCTTCGAAGCTTCGTTGTCGCTGATTCTCTTGGTGTCTTCGAGACATGCTTCGTGCCGTCAAGAGCTTCTTATCCATGACGTATCGTCAGCATGTCCCCGTCCTGCACGACGTACTCCTTCCCTTCCAACCGCCAGTGCCCGGATTCCTTGCAGGCGGCGATGGAACCGTATTCCACGAAATCCTCGAAGTGCACCACTTCGGCGCGGATGAAGCGGTTCATCAGGTCGGTGTGAATGGCGCCGGCCGCCTCCTGTGCGTTCGTGTCGCGGCGGATCATCCACGCGCGGCATTCGTCGTCGCCGAAGGTGAGGAAGGAAATCAGTCCCAGCATGTCGTACGCCGAGCGGATGATGCGCGTGAGGGCTGATTCCTCGATGCCGTAATCCTTCATGAACTCCGCCGCGTCCTCGTCCTCCATCTGCGCCAGCTCCATCTCGATTTTGCCGAAGAACGCGTCGACCGTGATTCCCTTGTCCGCGAAGCGCTCCTGAAACTCCTTCACGATGGATTCCGCCTCCGCAACCTTGTCTTCTTCAAGGTTCAGCACCACCAGCAGCGGTTTCTGGGTGAGGAACTGAAAACCCTTCACCAGTTGCGCGTCCTGTTTGTCGATATCCAATGTGCGCAGTGGTACCTCCTGGTCCAGCGCCTCCTTGAAGCGCTCGAGAATGGCGAGTTCGTGCTTGAGACGGTCATCCTGCACCTTCTGCACCTGCTTGCGGAGCTTGTCGATGCGGTTTTCCACCATGGCCATATCGCTGAGCAGGAATTCCGTTTCCAGGATCTCGATGTCGCGTGCCGCGTCGACCCCTCCCTCGGGATGCGGATAGAGCGGATCGTCGAACAGACG
>JAFGKR010000324.1 GCA_016928515.1 Bacteroidota bacterium
GCGCCTGACCGTCTCCGCCAGTGAACGATTCCCTTCACGTACGTGCGGCGCGATATCAGGCGCGCGCGTCGCGCAATGCAAGGAGGTGCGCATGAACGCACGCATACCGATCTTGCTGCTGCTGCTCGCAACCGGACTCTCGCCGGGACTCCCCGGACAGCAGCACGAGAACAACCCGTTTTCAAAAACTGCGGATCTGCCCGGCTGGCACATCAAGCTCTGGGAGGACGTGATTCACTACGATCATCCCTACTTCGCGCAGTGGAGCGCTCCGCTCGGGGACACCAACGGCGACGGCTACGACGATTTCGCCATCGCCACCGGACTCGACACGACGTTCATTTTCCTCGGCGGCGATCCGTTCGACCATGAGCCGGCGTACTTCGTTTACGGCGGAAGTGCGGGGATCAACTCCGGGGATTTCAACGGCGACGGCCGCATGGACCTGGTCACCGCGCGGCGCTGTCAGCATCCTGCGGATCCCTGCCCGGAGAATCGCGGGCAGATCCGGATCTATTACCAGCGCACGGGAGAACCGGCGTTCGGGCCCGAGCCCGACCTGCTGATCGAGGGCGGACCGGAGGAGTACATTGGTGCATGGATGGACGCAACTCGCCCGACGGTGCAGGTGCTCGATTTCAACGGCGACGGGTACGATGATATTGTTACTCCAGCGATAGATAAGGCTGATTCGATTGATTTCAAGGCCGTGTTGTATTTCGGGGGTGCGGAGATGGACGCGGTGGCGGACCTCGAATTCACCGCCGAACCGCCGACGACGAGAATGTCGGATCACTATGTATCGGACATTCTTGTCGGGGATCTCAACGGCGACGGCTGCGACGATCTGCTTATCAACGGCAGCCGGGTGGACCATATTCGAGGCAATGAGTACTGGCGTCTGTATCTGGGAAACCGCGATCCGCGGCCGGCCGAGCCGGATCGCGTGCTGCGTGAGATCGAAGGGTGGGTGCCGGCTTTCATCTTCTCGGCGGTCATGGACGTCGACAGTGACGGATACGCCGACATTGTAAATTCCGGTAATGAATCGCTTCATCGTCCGCGGGGTGATGTCCTCGTCTTCCGCAGCGGACCCGAACTGCCGGTGACCATACTTCCGAACGACTCGATCCCGAACTACAATCCCGACCCGCTCGGGTATCAGTGGCCGCAACGGGCTTCTCCGGTGGGCGATATGAACGGCGACGGCACGCCGGACCTTATGATGCCCTGGCAGACATATTTCTACCCCGGTTCGTCGGCCTATTTTTTCCATCCTGGAGGTCCGGATTTCCGTCGTCCGAGCGGCTTCGGTGGTACTGTCCCCGAGCAGGATTTCGTAAAGTCAGGGATGTATGATGTCGGAGACGTGAACGGCGACGGGTACGACGATGTCGTGGCTCTCGGAAAATCAACGGGAGAAAGAGTCCGGAACAATTGTTTTCAGCTCCGCCTCGGCTCCGGGAATCTGCTGACGAGTACCGCGCGCGTACCACCCGTTCCGGATGCGCGGCTCATGCTTTCACCGAATCCCCTTCCTGTGGGGGTGACGCATTTCACCGTCCGGGCCACCGGCCTCGCGCCGGGGTACGCCGAGCTGTCCGTCCGCGATCTGCTCGGACGCGAATTGGGAACCGCACGTGTCGCAACCGGCGGAAACGAACTCACGCACCGGTTCGACGCCGGCGCGCTCGGCACGGGCGCGTACCTCGTCACGATACGGCAGGGAAGGACGCTCCTGAACGCAAGGATCATTGTTGAATAACGGAAACCGGGGGATCTCATGATCAGAATCATCAGCATCGTCGCCATGCTGTGCCTGGCGGCGACCGCATCCTCGCAGATATACAAACCCTTCTACGTCGGGAGTTGGGGTGTCACTCCGGAGTTCGATTATCCGCCCCGGGCGTTGTATTCCGTCCGAGGCTACGACGACACGACGCCGCTCCGGGATTCCGTCCGTTATCATCTCCTCACTCCCGTTCAGCTGGACCGGGCGCGCGAACTCGGTCTGAACCTGATCGGCGTCACGATCGAAACCGCGCCGGGTCCGCCAGCGAACATCCTCCGGCAGGAAATTCCGCGCGGTTCCGGCATCATGGTATCGCGGAACGATCGGGGATATCAGGGTGATTTCATCCGTCGCGACCGCAATGTTCGCGCCGCCAATGCCGTTGCCGAAATTTGCGATGCCGCGGTCGGCGCATCCGATACGCTTATGGTCAGCGTCACCGACTACGCCCTCGAGGATTTTCTGCGCATGGACCATGTCATGTTTCATCCGGAGTCCGGAAGGGATTTCGAAAATCGGCGTGATTACGGTGTACGATCAGCCGAAGAGTTCGATCATTTCCCGATGCAGGGCATGAAGCTGTCGACTCCTCTTCTTGACCGCAACCTCGAGATCAACTCCCTCCGGATGGAGCCGGACAAGGGGACGATATCAGGTCTCGAGGACGACAGGAAGCGCGATTTGTCGCTGTTCCGCGCCTCGTGGAACTCCGCGGACCGGCATACGTACCGCGCTTCCGGGCTGTACGTCCTGTCGGTGATCGTGCGCAGAGATCCAAGCGTTGCAGGAGTCGATCCACCGAACACGTCCGATGTGATCATGAATGTGGAGATCGTCTCGCGTGATTCCACCGATCCCTCGACGCAGCGTACGTTGATCTTTCCCCTGCGCGGCGAGCGGTTCTATCACGGAGGGCCACCGATTCGACCGGGTCCCTTCGAGGTCGTTCTCGGGCAGATCGAGATCCGGGAAACCGCTCCCGCCCCCGGTGTCGATCCGTTCGTGTACATTCGTGAACGCGATGCGAACAATCCGTGGTGGACCGATACCACGGCCGTCGGGCGGCGCAAACTCATGCCCGATGACGACGGTTTCGACGATATCGACATCAGGATCACCTTCGGCGGCGTGGACTGTTCCTTTCTGCTCGACGCGGTGTGTCTGACGAGTCCGGGTACGTTTTCGTTGTTCTATCCCCTGAATCCCGACGGCATCGCGGAATTCGCCTGGCGACGGAGCGAGGCGGTCACACGGCTGTATTCCATTCTCAGCGACAACGGTGCCCGTGGCAGCATCTTTCCGAATCTGCGTTTCATCACCGGGCCCGAGCAGGGCCGGCATTCGGGAGTGTGGACATCCACCCTGCTGGCGCAGGCGCTGATCGACTCGCTTGCGGGCAGTGAGGCCGGACGGGTGAACACCTACGTCGCCACGGCGTACAGCGAACAACCCGCCGTGACCGGCACGATGAGCGGGATGTTCGCTTCCGGGCATTACTGCTATCCGCTTCGCAGCGAATATCCGCGACCGACGCTCAACACGACCGATCCGGGGGATTATCACTTCCGGTTGAACCGGGAATCCATTCGCGGCTTCACCGAGACGGCGCGGCGCTGGCGCATGCATGCAAGCGAGCGCCTGCAGCTGACGCAACGCAAACCCTGGCTCCCGTATATCCAGAATCACAGCAACCTGTATGAAATCGATTCACCGCCATGGTACGATGACGATCCGCTCCGCGAACCCACCGCGGCCGAGTTGCGCCAGCAGTGCAACCTCGCTCTTGCGCACGGCGCGGACGGGGTCATGTTCTACCATTTCGTTTCCGCACCATGGGTGACATCCGATGAACATCTCGAGTGGCCGCCGGATACTTCCTCCTGGAGAGCCGACACGGCGAGCGGGGCACGGGCACTGGATGCGGCCATGGGAACACTGGGTTTTGTCCACGGGAATCTCGCGCCGCGGTACTGCGACTGGAACGGGGAGAGCAAATGGGATTCCGCCGCGGCGTACATCAACGGTTTTCTCAAACCTGTCGGGACGTTCATCACGGAGCGCCTGATCTGGGAACGGTCGAAGGCATGGAGTCTGCATCGGCATGCGGATCCGGGGAGCAATACGCTTGTCTCCTGGGTGCTCAGTACCCGACAGGATATGCCGTCGCCGATAGACCCGCTGGACTCGACGTTCGTGCAGATCAGCGAATTCACCGATGCGGTCACGGGACTGGATTACCTGTTCGTGCTCAACGGGCGGACGCATCCGAAGGAAGGACACCGGCATATCACCGTCAAGCTTGCGGGAACGGCCGGGACGGATGATCAGATCAAGGTCACCCGGGTACTCGGACCGGGCGAAGACGGCGACATCTGGATCGTGCGGCCCACCGACGACCCCGACACCACCACGAACGCCAACGGGTTCACCGATTATTTCGAACCGGGTTCAGCCGCACTTTATCGACTCGAAGCGATCGAGAACGAAACCGTCGATTTCCCGGGGGACTGCCTCGGGGGAAGCCTTTACGTCGAACCCGCCGCGGCATTGAACCTTGATGCACAAGATGTTCTTCGTTTCCTCCCGGGTGAGGGACTGTTCGTCGAAGGCGAATTTCTTGCTCAGGGAACAACTTTTGAAAGCTGTAACCTCGAAGAGCAATGGGAAGGCATCGTTGCTCGTGACGGCGGGGCTGCCGAGATGGAAAACGTGACGATGCGCAATGGCGGACTCGTCGTCGGTTCCGGCGCCGTCGCATCGGTATCGGATGCATCCAGTATCGAAGGATGCAATATGGCCTTTTTCGTCTGTGGGGGCAGTCTGACCAGTACAGGAACCTATTCCAGCAGCGTCGACAATCATCTTGTTGCAATTGATAATGCACAGGTCGATCTCATTGGAGATCAGGCGTCAGGGACTTCGCAATCCTCCTACCGGGCCGTGACTGCCGGTATGGGGACATATGTAGGATTGGACGAATGCGCGTTCACTCACTTCGGAAACGGGATTTATGCATACGACTCCGATGTCTACGCCGATGTCGACGGTGTCGTCCCGGCGGATAGCGGCAACAACAGTATCAA
>JAFGKR010000325.1 GCA_016928515.1 Bacteroidota bacterium
AAGGAAACGTCATGAAGAAAAAATCATCGGAAACATACCCGCTGTATTGCGATTACAATTGCCCACATGCGTCGTTTACGGATCCCTGTGCGGTCGGAGCATGCCGGAGGGAAGCCGCCGTCTGGTGCGCAAAGGCAAAGCGCTTTCACAACAAGCATGCGCGGTGCCTTTTTCGCTCTTGACAAAGCGTCCTTCATTCGCTATACTTGCCGCGGGACGAGTTGAATTCGTCATCTATCGACATACTCCATCCTCTATACCAAGGAGAATGAACACATGATCTGGACCATGGAACTCGCTTCCTGGCTTGACGACGCACCCTTTCCCGCGACGCGGGATGAACTGATCGACTATGCCACGCGGATCGGGGCGCCCCTTCAGGTGATCGAGAACCTTCAGGAGCTCGAAGATCCTGACGAGACCTATGAATCCATCGAGGATATCTGGACCGATTACCCGGTGGACGAGGATTTCTTTTATGGTGACGAGGACAGCGACTATTAAGCATTTTGCATCCCCCTCCGACTGCTATCAGGTGGCGTGACACACGTAGACAGGCAGCCCGGTACCACAGTACCGGGTTGTTCATCGCCGTATGCGCCATATTGCTATGTGTCTGCACCCGCCCCGTCGGGGCACAGACCGATCCCTCGTTTTTTGATTCCGTTCTCGTCGCCGACATCACCATCGTCGGAAACAAGTCGTTCGACGACGACGAATTGCTCAGCGGCCTGAGCACGACGGAATCACCATCCGGGTTCTCCCGCTGGCTGTACCGTAATCTCGGCTCGCGTTTCCCGCTGGCCCAGGAACCACGGTATTTTGATTTCCAGAGCTTCCGTGACGATCTCGACCTGCTGCGTCTGTTCTACAGGAACAATGGTTTTTTTTCCTCACAGGTGGAGGGATCCTACGCCCGCATCGACGGGGAGCGTGCCGTCGAGGTTCGCTTCGAAATCACGGAGGGAGCAGCCTCCAGTATCGATTCGATTTCCTATCGGCATCTGCAGGATCTCCCCGAGAATATTCATGCACAGGTGAGGAATAATCCGCGACTGCGAACAGGGAGGCGGTATAGTGCCGCGGACGTACAGGCGGAGCGCAACCGTGTGCTGGAAATTCTCGCAAACAATGGGTTCCCGCGTGCGTACTCCGACAGTGTCGTGGTCGAGCGCAAGTTCTCCAATAACAACGTCGTGGTGAAAATCGGATTTCACCATGGTCGCCGGTTGTATTTCGGTCCGATCACCGAACAGATCAAGGGCGTCGACAACCTGAACCTTGCGCGGCAGATCATTTACGACCGACTGGATTTCGAGCAGGGAGAGGTGTATTCGCGCGATCGGCAGTACGAGGGAGAAACGAATCTGAATCGTCTCGGTGTGTTCTCGTATGTCGCCATCACTCCGGAATTTCCTCCGATCGACAACCGTCAGGATTCGCTTGTCCCGATCACGCTCGAACTCATTCCACGGAAACGCTTCGAGCTTGCACCGGCGGCGATTCTCAATAATCAGCTGCGTGGCCTCTCATCCGGAGCCGAACTCGCCTTTTTGATGCGGAATGTCTTCGGCGGAGCACAGTCTCTCACCACGCGTGTCAATGTCCTGGGCCGTGTTTCAGATTTCTTCGACACCTATATCGCAACGTCACAGCTGCGTTTCGATCAGCCGTATCTCTTCTCGAACCGGAATTCTGCATACCTGTCCGGCAGTTACAGCCTTGTCGGGGAGGGGGATCTCGCCACGGGGAACATCCTTCAGTTGGTCATCGGTGCGCAGCGTTCCTTCAGCCAGCGGCTTGTCGGCCAGGCAAGCTGGACATATGAAATCTCCGAGTTCAGTGGGAATCCGAACTTCCTGCGCGGCCGGGGACTCCTCACGCTCGACACCACGATCAATTTCCGGAATTCCATCCGCGGGATGAGCCTCGAACGCGATCTCACCGATGACTTTTTCAACCCGACGAAGGGAATATCGCTGAAAGGCATTTTCGAGGAAGCGGGTTTTCTCGAGAACATCGGCATCAGCCCGCTGCCACAGACCAATGAGGAGAAAGGCATCCGTTCGACGGAATACGTCAAACTGGAAGGATTGACCCGCATTTTTCATGATCTTTCGAACAACGGCACGACCATCCTGGGCATGAAGTTTCGTCTTGGCAGCATTTTTCGCTATGGTCGCAGCAGGGAAGACACGCTTCCGGTCCCTCCGAATCGCCGCTACTACGCCGGTGGTGCATCGAGCATCCGTGGATGGACGGCGCGTGCGCTTGCCGCCGATTCGAACGCCGTCAATTTCGGAAGCAACGCCCTGCTGGAAATTAGTACCGAAGTGCGCTGGCATCTCTTCCCGGATGCGAAAAACTGGCTTGACGGCTTCTGGTTCGTCGCATTCGCGGATGCAGGGAACCTCTGGAACGAATTGAGAGACATCACTCCCGAGGATATCGCATTGGCATTTGGCATCGGACTGCGTTATAATTTATTCTTCGGCCCGATTCGTGTCGATTTCGGACTCAAGGGCTACGACCCCTCTTCCGAGCATCACAAGTGGTTTTTCGAGAAACAGCTGTGGGGCGAGGTGGTCCGCAAGGGGGTCGTGCTGCTGGGCATCGGGCACGCATTCTGACCCGTTTCATCACACGGAGATCCTGACCCATGGCGTGGGACCGCATCATCGGCCAGCAGCGTATCAAGCAGCTTCTGCAGCGCATGTATTCGAACAACCGCATTCCGCACGCCTTGCTGTTTCACGGCCCCGACGGCGTCGGCAAAGAGGCGGTCGCACTGGAATTCGCGCGTGTGCTGAACTGCGCCGCCGGTGAATGGGACGCCTGCGGAACCTGCCCGAGTTGCCGCGCGATGGCAAAACTGCAGCATCCGCATCTCAAGCTCGTCTTTGCCCTGCCCGCTCGCGGAGAGGATCAGGACGACTCCGCCGTCGACAAATTGAGCAGCGACGAAGTGGAGGAAATCAACGCGCAGATCGCCGAGAAGGCCGCGAATCCGTACCACCGAATCGTCATTCCCAAGGCGTCGATCATCAAGATCAGCAGTATCCGGGATATTCGCCGCGAGGCCTCCTTTCGGGCGGGGAGCGGTCGCACCGTCGTGGTCATCTGCGAAGCAGACCGGATGAATCCGCAGGCGGCAAACGCCCTGCTGAAAACACTGGAGGAACCGAGCGGTGATCTCCTGCTCATTCTGACCACATCCCGCAGGGATGCCCTGCTGCCCACAATCCTTTCCCGCTGCCAGCTCCTGCGTTTCGACATGCTGAGCGAAGACGATATTCTTGCGGGACTGCAGCGTCTTCCTGACATCGACCGCGACAGCATTGTTGCAGCGGCACATCTTGCCGCCGGGAATTACCGGATTGCCATGGAAATGGTGCACGAGGGCGGTCTCCTCGGGCGCGAAGAAGTGCTCGAGTACGTCCGGGCAGTGGTTCTGAACAATCCCGTCAGACTCATGCAACGTATTCAGCAGATTCTCGATCAGGAAGACCGCCAGACACTCGCGCGCTTTCTGGTGTCGGTCGCCTCCTGGTTCCGTGACGTCCTGGCATTGCAGGAGGGCGCCGATCGGCTCATCAACAGTGATTTCCGGGATTCGATAGAAAAATTCGCCGTCCATTACCCCGACGCGCGGTGCTCGGAAGCGGTCAGCGAGATCGAGAACAGCATTGCCCTGATCCCGAAAAATGTGCATCTTGTCACTATGATGATCGTGCTTTCGCAGCGCCTGAGAAGATGCATCATTGAGCCCGGCGCATAACCGGTATGGAAAGGTCTCGTAATGACGACGCATGATACACCCCCGACAGACGGCTCCGCACATCGCAGGGAAGTGCCGGTGGAGCTTCAGAAGCTTGATGATTCCGTCCTTGTGTATTCGAGTGAGGAAGGGGATGTCGATACACACGAGGAAGTCATTGAAACTGCACAGCCCGACGAGAAGATCTGTCACGGTGAAAGTGGCGATGGGGAGACCGTTGATACCGACCCGTACATTGAAGTGGTGTTCAAGGGAGAGCGCCGCGGGTATTACCTCAACGATACCGGTGTCACCCTGCAGGCTGGCCAATATGTCATCGTCGAGGCGGAGAAGGGCATCGATCTGGGACTGATCGGGGCGATCGGCGGGACGGCATACATGAAGAGCCGCCTGCGCATGCGCCCGTGCAAGGAAAGTCCCCGCAACATCGTCCGCGAAGCGAACGACAGCGACATCAAGGTCCTGCTGTTTCACCGGGAGCAAGAGCACACCGCCTTCCAGATCTGTCTCGAGAAAATCGAGAAACTCGATCTGCCGATGAAGCTGGTGGACGTCGAGTATCAGTTCGACAGAAACCGCATCACGTTTTATTTCACGGCGGACGGCCGGGTGGATTTTCGGCAGCTCGTTCGCGAGCTTGCCGCGGAATACCGGACACGCATCGAATTGCGGCAGATCGGACCCCGCGACGAGGCTAAGCGGATGGGGGGCTTCGGGGTGTGCGGCCGTGAACTGTGTTGTTCATCCTGGCTCGGAATGTTCGAACCCATCTCCACGGACATGGCACGTCTGCAGAACCTCACCATCAATCCGTTCAAGTTGGCCGGACAATGCGGACGGCTGAAATGCTGTCTCAGCTATGAAGCCCAACTCTACGAGGAACTGCTCAAACGGTTTCCCCCTCTGGAGTATCGTCTGCAGACCGCTCGCGGTGACGGCAAGATCGAGAAGATCGATATTTTTCAGGATGCCATCTTTGTTCACTACGCACACGACAATACCTGGGAACGACTGACACTGGATGAAGTGCATGCGCTCATGAATGCACCCCCTCCCGCAAAGAAAGTGCAACCGGAGCAGCGGAAAAGAAAAAAATCCCCCAGTTAGGGGGATTTTTTTATGCAACTCTCCCGGGCTTACTTCTTCATCCAGCTCTGCCAGTATTCCTTCCATTCCACCGACTCCGCCACGGGGGCAACGTACAGCGTGTTGAAGGTGTCGAGCATCACTGCAATTTCGTCGGTCCGTTTCAGCTTGTGCATATTCGCCAGGGCCTTCGGATGTGGTCCGTGATGCATGCCCGTGGGATGCAGCGTCACCATACCCGGCTTGATGTTGTCGCGGCTGAAGAAGTTGCCGTCATGATAAAACAGCACTTCGTCGTAATCCGCGTTCCGGTGATAGAACGGGACTTTCAGTGCGTCGTCGTCTTCCTCAAGCGGACGGGGGAGGAATGTGCAGATGACCGCGTTGTTCATGACGAAGGTCGTATGTGCCGGCGGCGGTAAATGCGCGCGATGACTCATGACGGGACGGATGTCGCGGACGTTGATTTTCCAGGGATAACAATCACCCTTCCAGCCGACCGTGTCGAGTGGATTGAAGGGATAAACCACCGACGACAGCTCGCCGTCTCGCTGAACGAGGATTTCATGATCCACGCCCGCGCGTTCGTCGTACGTCTCCGGTAGTACGGGAAGAGTTGCGGCCGACATGTCGAACAGCGCATGGACACCAATCAATCCCTTCTGTTCACGTGTCGGAATGCTCACCTCCGGGTAGGCCTCGATGATGAGAAAGAAATTCCGCGCCGTTCGTGGATGAATGCGATACGTGGTCACGCGGGGGATGACGATGTAGTCACCACGTTCGTATTCCAGGGTTCCGTAGTCAGTTTCGATCATCCCTTCGCCCTCGTGGACGAAGTACACCTCGTCACCGTCGCCGTTCCGAAAATAATGCGGCATGGCTGCGGTGCGTCGCGAGATCGACAGGACGACGTCATTGTTATAGAACAGACGCATGCGCCCACCTGCTGCATCATTCTGATCTTCAGGTGTCAGACCATTGAAATCATAGGCATGCGGACGCAACGGCCCCTCGAAGCGGGTCCAGTCCGTCGGCGGATGCAATCGATACAGGTGTGAAACGGGACCAAAAAATCCCTGGCGCCCGTGTTCCTCTTCGTAGGTGCCTTCCGGCAGTCCCACATGCGCCTGGCGTGTATGTTTTCCTTGATGGTAGAGGTACATATAATCCTTCTTCTGTATGTAAATGTGGTGTGCGCTATGCGAGCCGGGATCAATCCTTTGCGTCCCGCAGATGATCGTGACAGGAGAAACACATGCCCGCCATACGGGTGAACTGATAGTAGCTCCCGGCCATGTTCCGATGTGCCGCTTCCTCTTTCAGGGCGCGAACGATTTTCAGGAATTCTTCTCCATATCTCTGATACCGTTCCTCCTTTTCAGCGAAACCGGCCTCGCTGGTGACGGTCTCCAGGATCCCGGCTTCATATTCCACCTTGGAGAGGTCTCCCAGTGCGAGGTAGCGGAAGATTTTTTCTGCATGATCGGCCTTCTTTGTCATCAGATCGTTCTCCGCCGCGAGGGCGGATGCCACGATCAGCAGCAACAGGAGCAGTGGAGTCCAGACTGTCGGCTTCATCTGTGTATCCTCTTACATATTCGCGATCAGTGCACTTCCGAATTCCGAGCATTTCACCTCGTTTGCTCCTTCCATGAGGCGGGCGAAATCATAGGTGACGGTTTTCTGCGCGATGGTTTTCTCCACGGCGGAAACGATACGGTCAGCCGCTTCATTCCATCCGAGATAGCGGAACATCATTTCGCCGCTGAGAATAACGGAGCCGGGATTGACCTTGTCCAGGTTCGCGTATTTCGGTGCGGTGCCGTGCGTCGCTTCGAAAATGGCGAATCCGTTTTCGTAGTTGATATTTGCTCCCGGGGCGATGCCGATACCACCGACCTGTGCGGCGAGCGCGTCGGAGATGTAATCCCCGTTGAGATTCAGCGTGGCGATGACATCGTACTCGGCAGGACGCGTCAGGATCTGCTGCAGGAAGGCGTCTGCGATGACGTCCTTGATGATGATGCCGTCGGGCAGCTTCATCCACGGTCCACCGTCCAGCAGCTCCGCGCCGAATTCTTCCGCGGCGAGTTCGTATCCCCAGTCACGGAAACCGCCTTCGGTGAATTTCATGATATTGCCCTTGTGTACCAGCGTTACGGATTTTCGTCCCTGCGCGATGGCATACTGAATCGCGGCGCGGACGAGACGCCGTGTGCCTTCTTTCGAAACGGGCTTGATGCCGATGCTGGAACTTCCCGGGAAACGGATCTTGGTGACGCCCATCTCTTCCTGCATCCATTTCACGATTTTTTGCGCCTCGGGCGTCCCCGCCTTCCACTCGATACCTGCATAGATATCCTCGGAGTTCTCACGGAAAATGACCATGTCGATATGTTCGGGTTTTTTTACGGGGGATGGGACACCGGTGAAATACTGGACGGGACGCAGGCAGACGTAGAGATCGAGGATCTGCCGCAGGGCGACGTTCAGCGAGCGGATGCCGCCGCCCACCGGTGTGGTCAGCGGACCCTTGATGCCCACGATATAGTCCCGGATCACATTCAGCGTATCCTCGGGCAGCCACACATTCTCGCCGTAGGTCCGCACGGCCTTCTCGCCCGCGAACACTTCGAACCAGTTGATTTTTTTTGTGCCGCCATAGGCCTTTTCCACCGCGGCGTCGAAGACGCGCACGGCCGAGGCCCAGATATCCGGACCGGTACCGTCACCTTCGATGAACGGGATGATGGGATCGTCGGGGACGATGAGGGTGCCGTTTTCGACACGGATTTTGCTGCCCTCAGTGGGGGGCGTCAACAGCTGATAGGCCATGAGTCTACTCCATTCCAGGTTGGGAGGTACGGTGATTCGTTCGGATGCCGCTCATCTCGAGCGGAAGCCTGCACAGAGAAGATGCAGGGGAGGTGCGTGGAGATTCGAGAGATTGCATAAGGTACAAAATCTGGAATAAAAAAGCCCCCGCAACATCCGTCCGGGGGCGTAAGAACAACAGCCTGCGCACAGGGCGCAACACGTTCCCCTATCCGCGGGTCCCTGTTCCACCCTGCAGGCGTTTCCACTTTTCGAGCTGCTCCGGGGTGAGGAGGGAGGCGATGCGGGAATTCACGCGCTCCTGCAATGCCTTGAGAGCCTCCGCCAGTTTCTCGCGGTCGTTTCCGTATTGCTGCATGAGACTGCGCATCTGCTCCTGCTGCATGGTCAGGATTTCCCTGATTGCCGTGGCCTGGCGCTCGGTGAGCCCCAACAGTCGCGTCAGTTCCTTCACCTTCATGTCAATGGGGGATTCATGATCGCGCGGGTCGATCCGCTTGTTCTGCAACTGCTTCCAACGCTCCCATTTTTCTCCGATCGCACCTTTCATCATGTCATCGATCTTCTGCTGCAGTCCGCGCAGTGCTTCGCGGAAACGCTCGGGATTGGCGCCATAGAGTTCGCGCAGCTTGATGAGTTCAGTATGCTGGTAGGTGAGAATGCGCCGGACCTGCATCACCTCTTCCTCGGTCAGCTCGAGGAGTTTTTTCATCGCTTCGACCTGACGTTCGATGCGCAGGGACTGATACTCCTCACGCTTTTTCTCGCGCTCTTCCTCCATTTGTCGTTTCAGGCGCTCGACGTTCGCAATGGCCTCGGGGCCGATCAGTTGATTGATGGTACGGATGAGCCTGTTGTGTGCGTCCTCGAGGAGCTTTGCGATTTCTTCACGTGACTTGCCGCTCTGCAGGATGCGCTGGCGTAGCTGCATCGACTCTGCGATCAGGGCGCGGATCTTCTTGAGAATCTCCTCATCGAGATCGGGATTCGCTTTCACGATGAGGTTGAAATAGATGATCGCCGCGAGATCGAGACCTCTGCGCGGATCTACGCCCGTGCGTCCGCCGTCGAGCAGGCTGGTCAGGACATTCTCCTGAACCGGATCCAGCAGGAGGGAAAGGTCCTCTTCCATGTACACCATCTCATCCAGATAGGCGGATTGCGTCGTTGTCAGATCAACCCGCGCGAGGTCTGCGCTGAACTGATCCGTCGCGCTCTGTGGAGCCGTGGATTCGACAGGGCTGTCATTCGAACTGCACGCGGACAGCAGCAGCGTGAGTACGAGTGCCGAAAGCAGAGTCGTTTTCATGTCTATTCCTGAGTAGTGTGAGGGCTGTGTCCATGCCTGCATGTGAAAGATACGGGCATGAAAGACCGACAATATTGCAACATGGAAAGTTACATCCGGTGGAAGGGAAACGCAACTTCTGTTGATCCCGCGTGACTTTCGTATATTTGCGGCGGAGGTATGGATTGAATGTCATTTCCCTGATCGGTCGAGGTATTCGCGGAGCGCTGCGCGTCGCGGCGGTCCTGGCGATGTTCTGTGTGGCATATGTCGCAGTGACACGCGTTGTCCCTCCTCCGGCATCCCCGGTGATGTTTCTTCGGGTGTACGAAGGCCTCTTCGATGGGAAGCCGGTCGGGATGCAAAGGCACTGGGTGCCGTATGAACGAATCAGTCCGCATTTCATTCGCGCCGTGGTCGCCGCAGAGGATGCGCGTTTCATGCGGCATGACGGAATCGACTGGAAAGCGATGGAGGATGCCATGCGCTACAATCGTGCGCATAAGGGGAGGAAGGTCCGGGGTGCCAGCACGATCACCATGCAGACGGCCAAGAACGTCTTTCTCTGGCACGGTCGCAATTATGTGCGAAAGGGACTCGAGGCCTGGTTCACGTTTCTGATCGAGACGCTGTGGGGAAAGCGGCGTATTCTCGAGGTCTATGCCAATATCGTTGAGATGGGTGACGGGGTGTACGGCGTGGAAGCCGCCGCACGTCGCTATTTCGGGAAATCCGCCGCGGATCTCACACGCCGCGAGGCCGCACTCATCGCCGCCGTTCTCCCCAATCCCCGCCGCTGGTCGCCTGCTGCTCCCACCGGCTACATTAAACGCAGGGCCGACTGGGTGCAGGGACGTATGGGGGGCGTAGCGGTTCCGAAATAGTCGATTGCTATGCTTCAATCATTCAGACTGCTCGATTCCTGAATACAGGTGACAGATTACAAATTGCAGATTGCAGATTGCAGATCAGTAGTCGGTGTATTGTCTGCGTGCATATGGTACAGAGTCCGAATTGCAATTTGCAATCAGTAATCTGTCATTCTACGTCAGGTGCTCCGCGACAATCCGCACCCCGATCAGGATGAGGATAATCCCCCCGATAAACTCCATATGCGTGCCGGCGAGACGGGAGATACGTTCACCGAGACGGATACCGACCAGGGACATCAGTCCGGCGACAATGCCGATGACAAGTGCGGGAAAGACGATCTCGACTTCGAGCATGGACAGACTCAATCCGACTGCCAGCGCATCGATGCTGGTGGCGATGGACAGGCTGATCAGCGACCATCCGCGGGTGACGTCTTTTGCGATGCCGCTGCCTTCGGTGCGCAGTGAATTCCATATCATCCTGCCTCCGATCGCGGCGAGCAGGCCAAATGCAATCCAGTGATCCACGTCGTGGATGAGGTCGACAAATGCAGTACCCGCCAACCAGCCGATGACGGGCATCAGCGCCTGGAACAGGCCGAAATGGAAACTCATGCGGAAGGTCTGTCGCCTGTTCGCTCGTACGAGGTACGCGCCGGTCGAAAGGGAAACCGCAAATGCGTCGATGCCGAGGGCGAATGCGATAAAGAGGAGGGTAAGCAGATCCATTGATGCAATTTCTGCAAAAAATAATCACGAAATGTGCGGAAATTGCGACGGAAATCCGAGGGTACGGGAAAAGGCCGTCCCATCATATGCGGAACGGCCTTTCCTTCAAGGAAGAACGCTGACGGGGAAGGATCAGCGCACGACGGTCATCGTCCGCGTGAGCGCGCCGTCTGCCGTCATGAGACGGTAGAAGTACGTGCCCGCCGTCAGACCCGTGAGCGGGATGGTGACGTGATGCGT
>JAFGKR010000326.1 GCA_016928515.1 Bacteroidota bacterium
GTGGTACTGGGGCGGCGGCACGATTTTCTACACTTCGGATGAGGATGACGAATACCAGCAGCTCCACGCTTTCGACGTCAAAAACAGGGAGATCACCAATCTCACCCCGGATCTGAAATGGGATATCGAAAGCCTCGAGCTGTCCGACAACGGCCAGTATCTCGCGTACACAGTGAACGAGGACGGCATCAGCACGCTGCATCTCTTCCGCATGCCCGGCATGGAACCGGTGGTGCATCAGCCCATCCCGGTGGGACTCATCGGCGGCCTCGAGTTCAGCGACGACGGCAGGAAGCTCGCGCTGAACATCAACGCGGCGGACAGTCCGACCGACGTCTGGGTGATGGACCTCCTCGACGGCAAAGTCACGCGCTGGACGTACAGCGAGGTCGGCGGACTGAACACCGAGCGCTTCGTCGCCCCGGAGCTCATCCATTATCCCACCTTCGACATCGACGAGAGCGGTTCGCCGCGCATGATTCCGGCCTTTGTCTACGCGCCGAACAACGGCGAAGACCGCGTTCCGGTGATCATCGACATTCATGGCGGTCCGGAAGGGCAGTCCCGTCCGTGGTTCTCCTCCACCACACAGTACTGGGTAAACGAACTCGGCTGTGCGGTAATCATGCCCAACGTGCGCGGATCCACGGGCTACGGCAAGAGCTATCTCGCTCTGGACAACGGCTTCAACCGCGAGCACTCGGTGCAGGACATCGGCGCCCTGCTCGACTGGATCGCCACACAGCCGCAGCTGGACAAGGACCGCGTGGCCGTCTTCGGCGGCTCCTACGGCGGCTACATGGTGCTGGCCTCCATGGCCACCTATCCCGAGCGCATCAAATGCGGCGTGGATGTCGTGGGGATATCGAATTTCGTCACTTTCCTCGAAAACACGCAGGAGTACCGGCGGGATCTGCGCCGGGTGGAATACGGCGACGAGCGGGATGCCGACATGCGCGCATTCCTCGAGAAGATCTCACCGACCAATAACGCCGGGAAAATCCAGAGTCCGCTCTTCGTTGCGCAGGGGGAAAATGATCCACGCGTGCCCGCGAGCGAAGCGCGGCAGATCGTCCGGGCCGTGGAGGAACACGGCATTCCGGTGTGGACGATGTTCGCGAAGGACGAAGGCCACGGTTTCCGGAAGAAAAACAACCGCGACTACTTCACCTGGGCCACCATTCTCTTTTTCCAGGAATATCTGCTGAAGTGATGCGATGACAAACGATCCCTCCATACAGGCCGACAGCCGGAAACTCATCGCGGCGCAATTCGATCTCGACGCCGGGGACGATCTCGACGCCGGGGACGATCTCGACGCCGGGGACGATCTCGACGCCGGTGAGGATCAGGCGCAGGATGTCGAAAACCGGCAGGAAGCCTTCCGCGCCCTGCTCATCGGGCGCATCGTCTCCCTGCTCAGCAACGATCCCGAGCGGTTGATGCACATCCTGTACCGGGTGGATGTTTCCGAGGCGCTCGCCGCCCAGGCCTTTCGCGAAAACGCGCCGGAACACATCGCCCCGGCGCTCGCGGATCTCATCATCGAGCGCCAGCTCGCCAAGGCCGAAACCCGGGCGCGGTATCGGAACAACGGATAACGTCCCGCGGATATTCGCACATGTGATATTTCGCACGTATCCATATGGCGGATCCGTGTCGGGCGGATTCGTGTAGGGCGGATTCATGAATCCGCCCTACGGGAATGGGGATGGTAACCATCCCGCCGGTGATTATCGTGTGGCGTTTATATCATCCGCGTCCGGATGCGCACCGTCCCGTCGTCCACCTCCACCTCGATCTTCTCCTTGAGGTCTTTCATCATCTCGCGCATTTTTTCCTGCAGGTCCCGCATCTCGATCTGCTCGCCGTTGAGCATGATGCGCAACTCCCGCATCCCCTCGCGCATGTCGTCCATGTCCACGTCGATGTCGATATCCATGTCCTCGACTCCCTCGAGGGCGCCCTCGATGATTTCCTCGATCTCCTCGGCGTCGGGAAGGCCTTCGGACTCTCCGTCTTCACCGTCGTGATAGTACCTGAAAATCCGCGGACCATTCCCCTGTCCGTACCAATGGAAGCGATGCTCCTCGATTTCCTTCGCGGTCAGCTCGATGGTCATGTCCTTCCCCTTCCGGAGGATCTGCACGGGAATCTTTTCGCCGGGATCGTAGGCTCCGAGCACATGCTTGAAGTCCTGCACGTCCTCCACCGTCTTTTTCCCCGCGCGGACGATCACGTCCCCGGCCTGGAATCCCGCCTTCGCAGCGTCGCTGTCTTCTTCCACTTCCTTCACCAGCACGCCCTTGCCCTCCGGCACGCCGAAATAGGCGCCGAGCTGCTCGCCGAGCGATTCGATAACGAGTCCATAGGAGGAGGAATGATCCCAGGACAGTCCGGACGGAATGCGCGGGGCACGCGGCGAACGCGGCAGACGGATGTCGCGTGTGATGTTGACGATATGCTTCCTTGCGCTGGAAAGACGGACGTCCAGCGTCATCTGCTTCCCGTCGCGCATCAGCGTCACGGTCGCCATGCTGCCGGGATCGGCCTTGCCCACCGCTGTGACGAGCGCGTCGGCATCCTCGATCTCGATGTTGTTGAATGCGATGATGATGTCGCCCTCCTCGATACCGGCGGAGTCCGCCGGACTCTCCTCCACCACCTTGTACACCAGCGCGCCTTTCGTCTCCTTGAGTCCGGCCTCTTTCGCGACCTCGTCGGAGACATCCTTGATTTTCACGCCCAGCCACGCGCCCTTGAGTTTCAGGATGACGTCGTCGTCGCCGCCTGTCTGTGTCGCGGAGGTCGAGACGTCGCCGAAAAACGGCAGCAGAAGCAGCGCGGGGAGAATGAGCCACAGTCGTTTCATGATGCTCTCCATGGATATCGTGTGTCGATAGTTTTTCCCGTTTCGTGGTTTAGACGGATCCGGGGGGTATTTGTTCCAACTGCATTCTCCCGGATTTCGTAAGTTACCGAAACGCCATTCCGCCGTTCTGCAACCATTTTCGCGCTCGCCGCGTCCTAGTCACCGGAGAGCAGAAGCAATGATCGCAGAACCCGGTATCATCGACCTTTCACCCCCACGCGACGCAATGGACCCATCATCCTCTTTCGTCGAAGATTCGCTGCTCGACCGCGCGGCCGCGGGCGACATCATGGCCTTCCGCACACTGTACGATCAGTGGAAGGTCCCGATGTACACGCTCGCCTTCCGCTTTCACGGCAACCGCGAGGACGCCGAGGACAGTCTGCAGGAAGCCTTTGTGCACATGTACCGCAGCATCGGCGGCTTCCGCCGCGAATCCCGCTTCTCCTCCTGGCTGTACCGCATCGTCATGAACGCCTGCATCAGCAGCACGCGTCCCCGTCGCACCGGCGAGCGCCGCATCGACTTCAGCGACGAGGCGCAGCAGCCCGCCGCGGAGGATCCGCCGCGGGATGTGGTGCTGCAGCACATTCTCGAAGAGGAAATCGCCCGCCTGCCGGAACTGCAGCGCGCGGTGTTTCTGCTGTATGCGGGCGAAGGACAGACGCATGGGGACATCGCGGATATTCTCCGCATCAGCGTGGGAACGTCGAAATCCTGTTATCATCGCGCGCGCACTGCTCTGCAGGGGGCTCTCGCGCAGCGCGGCATTCAATCACTGGAGGTACGGCAATGACTCCCGAACAGGATCGGCACGACGAACAGGATCGGCATGACGATCTCGAACGCTTCATGCGGCGCCTTCCCCGCCGGGAACCCGACGACGTGCTGTGGCCGCGCATCGAGCGGTCGCTGCGCGATGAGCAGCAGCGCGCAGAGGAGAACCCCGGCTTTCTCGCGCGGCTTGCAGGATTGCTGCATGTTCGTACCCGCACCGTCGTGGTCTACGCCATCGCCCTTCTCGTGGGCGTGGCGATGAGCTGGCTGCTGCTCAGTGACGTGGCGAAACGGCAGGAAGCGCAGCTCGCGGCGCAGGACAGTGACGAAATGCTGCTGGACGCCGAGAGCGACATCAGGCA